>CAYUKE010000407.1:0-2825 GCA_964445185.1 uncultured Geminicoccaceae bacterium | reverse complement strand
CCTCTTCCTCGAGGGTTATCGGCTGATGGACGGCGCCGATATCGAGATCCTCTGAATGTTGGCCGAGGTGCTCAGTCGGGGACGGGCACCTCGGTCGTCTCCTTGAGCGTTTCCATCGATAGGCTCGAGGTGACGTTGAAGAGGTCGATCCGCACGATCAGCCGCTTGTAGAATGCATCGAAGGCGCGGGTGTCGGCGACGCGAACCTTGAGCAGGTAATCGACGTCGCCGGTGAGCCGGTGCGCCTCGACGATCTCCGGCATCTCGGCGATCGCCGTCATGAACCGGTCGAGCCAGGTGGCGCTATGCTGCGTGGTGCGGATTGCGACGAAGACCGTCTCGCCGATGCCGACCCGGGCCGCGTCGACGAGCGCCACCTGGCGGCGGATGTAGCCGTCGCGGGCGAGGCGTTGCGCGCGGTTCCAAACCGCGGTCTTCGATAGGCCGAGCCTCTTGCCGAGGCGCTCGTAGGACGCGCTCGCATCTGCCTGCAGCAGGCGGAGCAACGCGCGGTCGGCGTCATCGAGCATCCTTGCGTTCACCTCGATCGCAATGCGTTCGGAACGATGGTCGCAAACGCAAGGCTCGGCGCAAACATTATTCGACGACTCAGCCCGCAACGTTGCTCTGCGACGAAAATTGTTCTGCTCTGTGCGAACCGAAGCCTCGCCACGGTTGTCGCCATCACCTGCGCGGATCCCAAACGCCGATGCGCCATTTTCCGATATTCCTTGAGCTGCGCGGCCGGCGCGTCAGCGTTGCCGGCGGCGGCGAGATCGCGCTCGCCTAGCTGCGACTTCTCTTGAAGACGGAGGCCCGGCTGACGGTAGCGGCGACGGACGCGTGCGGCGAGATCCGCCGTTGGCACGACGAAGGGCGGCTCGTCTGGCAGCCGCGTCCCTTCGCGCACGAGGATGCGATCTGCGCGCGCCTGGTCTATGGCGCCACAGGCGATGCCGTCGAGGACGCCCGCGTCAAGCGTATCGCCGAGGCGGCGGGCGCGCTCGTCAACATCGTCGACAACCTTGAGGACTCGGCCTTCATCACGCCTGCCATCGTCGATCGCGACCCGGTCACGGTAGCCATCGGCACCGAGGGCGCAGCGCCTGTTCTCGCCCGGCGGATCAAGGCGCAGAACGAAGAGCGCCTGGCGCCGAGCGTCGGTGTGCTGGCGCGCCTCGCCCAGGATCGCCGGCACGCGGTCGAGGCGCTGCCGCCCGGTCGCGCGAGACGCGATTTCTGGTCCGCCTACTTCGACGATTGGGGGCCTGCTGCGCTCGCAGCCGGCGGCCACGCAGCGGTCGCCGCGGCTTTCGAGACGACGCTCGCCCACGCCTTGAGCGCTGCCACCACGCCCGGTGCCGGCAAGGTGATGCTGGTCGGCGCTGGGCCCGGCGACCCGGAGTTGTTGACGCTGAAGGCGCGGCGTTGCCTCGACGCGGCGGACATGGTCGTGCACGATCGCCTCGTTGCGCCTGAGATCCTGGAGCTTGCGCGCCGCGAGGCGACGCTGATCGAGGTTGGCAAGACCCCGGGCGGACCCGCTTGGCGCCAATCGGACATCAACGACCTCTTGATCGAGCATGCGCAAGCCGGGGCCGTTGTCGCTCGGCTCAAGTCGGGTGATCCGGGCATCTTCGGCCGGGCCGACGAGGAGATCGAAGCCTTGGCCGCAGCCGGTGTCGCGGTCGAGATCATCCCCGGCGTGACCAGCGCGTCGGCGGCCGCGGCGAGCATCGGCCGATCGTTGACCCGCCGTGGCCGCAATCAGGCGCTGACGTTCTTGACCGCGCACGACGCGGCCGGGTTTGCCGAGCACGACTGGCGGGCCCTGGCGCGCGCGGACGCCATCGCCGCCGTCTACATGGGTGTTCGGGCCGCGCGTTTCGTCCAGGGTCGCCTGCTGCTGCATGGCGCAGCGCCCAGCCGCCCAGTGACGGTCGTCGAGAACGCCAGCCGAGCCCACGAGCGGCGCTTGGCCACGACCATTGGCGTGCTGCCGCAGGCGATCGCCGCGGCTGGCATAACGGGCCCGGCGGTGATCCTGTTGGGCCTCGAGGCGGCGGCCACCGCGCGGATCGATCTCACCAGCCTTGCCGAGGTGGCCTCGTGAGCCGGATGCCGACGCCGCAGGTGCTGACGGCCAACGACCTCCGCAGCGGCGCCGTCCTCTTCTGGACAGGCGATGACTGGCACGCAGATCCGGCGGCAGCTCAGGTCCTCGCCGATGCGGCGGCACAGCAGGCGGCGCTCGGCCTTGCCGAGGCGGACTCGTTGCGGGTCGTCGACGCCTATCTCGCCGCGGTCGACGACAGGGGCTTGGTGCGGCTTCGCGAGCGCATCCGGACCACCGGCCCGACGATCGCCTACGGGCCCGACACCACTGGCTCCGGAGCCTGAGCGATGTACCGCTATGACGACTTCGACGCCCGCTTCGTCCGCGAACGCACGCTCCAGTTCCGTGCCCAGGTCGAGCGACGGCTCCGCGGGGAGCTGACCGAGGACGAGTTCAAACCACTCCGGCTGATGAACGGCCTCTACCTGCAGCTGCATGCGTACATGCTGCGCGTCGCAATCCCCTACGGGACGCTGTCATCGCTGCAGATGCGAGCGCTCGCTGACATCGCCGAGCGCTGGGACCGCGGCTACGGCCACTTCACGACGCGGCAGAACATCCAGTTCAACTGGCCGAAGCTCGAGGACGTGCCCGACATTCTCGATGCGCTTGCCGACGTCGAGATGCATGCGATCCAGACATCCGGCAACTGCATCCGCAATGTCACCTCCGATCCCTTTGCCGGCGGCGCCGCGGACGAGATCGAAGA
>CAYUKE010000406.1:0-2851 GCA_964445185.1 uncultured Geminicoccaceae bacterium | reverse complement strand
GAGCGTAATACGCGTCTAGGCAGCGTCGACCACGCCGCCGGGAGGCACCACTTGGCCAACACGCGCATCGAGACCCTGGAACGGGCGATCGATCACGCGGTCACGGATTCCGCGCGTTCGGTGACGCTCTTGTTGACCGTCTGCTTGGTCTTCCTGGCAACGATCGTCGAGACGTCGCACCAGGATATCCTCCTCAACACCAGCAAGCCACTGCCACAGATCGGGACGCGGCTGCCGCTGATCGGCATCTTCACCGTCGTCCCTCTGGCGATTGCGCTGCTGCACCTGGCGACGCTTCTGCAGATGCGCGGCCTGATCGTCCGCATGCGGGAGCTGCACAGGCTCGTCGCCGCGAGCCCGGATCGGGAACAGCGACTGGACGGGCTACCCAGCTCGCTTCTCGTCCAGTGGGTGCTGTCGACACGCCAACGCTGGACTCTGTCAGCCGCCCTCCTGTCTCTGCTGGTCGCTCTGACCCTCGTTTTCTTGCCGCTCGGGACGTTGCTCGCGGCGCAGATTCGGTTCCTGCCCTATCATGCCGTCGAGGTTACCTGGCTGCATCGCGTGCTCATCGGCTTCGACGTGCTGGCGCTGGCGACCATCCTCGCCCTCGCGCCTTGGCGTCGCGTCGCCGCCGCGCCGCCCGACCGGCTCGAGCCGACACGCACCTGGGCCGCGATCACGGGCGCGTTCGCGGCTGCCGTCCTCTTCGTCTCCCTGGCCGTGGCCACCGTCCCCGACGAGGGGGTCGAGCGCGCATTGGTTGCCGCGCTCCCCGAACCGCGCGGAGAGGAGCACGCGTTCTGCGAGGCTTGGACCCTCGATCCTCGCTCGCTCTTCGCCGTCAAAGAGGTCCCGATCGGTGCCGGCATGCCGGACCGCCAGATGCTCTGCTTGACCTATCTCCTCACCGAAAACGACGACACCGGCGTGGCTTTCATGCGGCGCAACCTGGTCGTCCGCGAGGCGGCGATCGTTGCCGAGTCGCCGCCTAGCGAACTCATCGCCCGGGTCGGCGAAGCGGAAGCGTGGCGGATCTCGGCTGCGGCGGTGCAGGTCGCCGGACGTGACCTGCGCTACGCCGATCTAACGGGCACGCACCTCCAGGGTGTGAACTTCCGCGGCGCGGACCTTCGCGGCGCCCGTCTCTTCTACAGCCGGCTCGCCTACGCGGACTTCGCCGACATCGCCGCCAGTCTCGTCGGAAGCTGTCCGCCCGAATCGCAGACCCGATGGGAAGACCAGACCTTCTGCCGCAGCCGGCTGGATGGTGCCGACCTCAGCCACGCGAACCTGGCCGGCGCGAACCTCTTCAAAGCACAGCTGCGCGGCGTGCGCCTCACACGGACGACGCTGCACGGGGCCCACATCGGCCGCGCGGATTTCCGCCATACCGATCTCCGCGACATGGACTTCGCGGGCGCCGACCTCGTCGGGGCCGATTTCACCGGTGCCGATCTGCGCGGTGCCGACCTTCGCGGCGCGGTCCTCGACCACGCCCATCTGATCGACGTTGATCTGCAGGGAGCACGGATCGACGGCGCCAGCCTTCGGCACGCCCGAATAGCCCTTGCCGCCGCCACGGTGGCTGCAGAGATCGGCAATGTGACGGCCAACGGTGCCGATCTCCGCGATGCCACGCTCCTGATCGCACCGCCCGACTGGCTCGGCGCGAGCGGCGACGACGCCACGCTCTGGGCAGCGCTCACGTCGCCGACCTGGGCCTGGGGACCGCAGGGCGTCACACCAGCCCCGGCGGGCTCCCCGAAAGCGGTACCGACAATCTCGACCGACCCCGAACTCAAGAGCGGCGCCGCGAGCGCATCCGACGTCAACTACGGCGAACTGGTTCGCGGAGTCTTCGAGGGTGCCGACCTGCGTCGCACCGATCTCGTACTCGCGGGCAGGCTCGCGACGCTCGAAGCGCTCAAGGGGCCGCCGATCGGGGTCCGCGCAACTCCGCTGCAGCGCCTCGTCTCGACCCGACCGTCGGCGGACGCGACAGCTTCCGTCGACCGCGCCGACGAACTGCTGCTGCACATCATCGACGCGGCCGGCGCCGCCTTCACCCCGCTCGCCGCGGCCGAAGAGGAGGCGCTGGCGGCGCTGCTCATCGACCTCGCCTGTGCCGCTGGTGATCGCAGCCTCACCCTCGGCATCGCCCGGCGCATCGCCGCAGCATCACCACGCGACCAGCGGTACCACCGCAGCGGCGCCGGCGAAGCGATCCGCCTGCACGAGTACCGCGTTGCGCAGGGCTTGCTGGCCGATGACTGCGCGGGCACCGCGGCTCTCAGCGAGGCCCGCCTTTGCCAGCTCGTCGGCGTCGAGCGGCGCTGGCAACGACTCGACCGCGCGACCGCGGACCGGCTGCCCGGCGACCAGCGACGCCCGCCGCCGGGGACTTGCGTCGAGCACGCAACGTGACGGCCGAACCCGGCGGAGTATGCGTCTTTTCCGGGGCGGCGCGCCGCGCTTTGCCTGTTCGCGCAAACGAAGGAGCAGCGCATGAGCTGGCACGATTGCAGCGAAGCGGAATGCCGTTTTTCCGAGGCTGAGATCGACCCCGTCGAGACCGTGGTGGTGCCACGCGCGCACGACATCGGCGACTTCGAGGTCCGTCGCGCGCTACCGTTACGCCACAGGCGCATGGTCGAGCCGTTCATCTTCTCCGATCAAATGGGCCCCGCCGAGTTCGTCCTCGGCCGTGGCCTCGACGTACGACCCCATCCGCACATAGGGTTGGCGACGGTCACCTATCTCTTCCGCGGCGAGATCATGCACCGCGACAGCCGCGGCGAGATCATGCGCGGCGACAGCCGCGGCACTGCCCATTCGGAACGGACCTCGG
>CAYUKE010000405.1:0-2853 GCA_964445185.1 uncultured Geminicoccaceae bacterium | reverse complement strand
GGGTCGGTGGGCGGCAGGCGGTCCTGTGTGGCGTCGCTCTCGTCAGCCTCGACGACCATCCAGTCACCCGCGCCCTGGCGCGGGTTCGTGCCATAGGCGTTGATGATGCCACCATTGACGACCGTCGGGTCGAGGCCGGCGGCGTCGAGCATTGCCGCGACCAACGAGGTCGTTGTCGTCTTGCCGTGAGTCCCGGCGACCGCAACCGACCACTTGAGACGCATCAGCTCGCCGAGCATCTCCGCGCGCCGAACGACGGGGAGCCGGCGCGCGCGGGCCGCCATCAACTCTGGATTGCTTTCCTTGATCGCCGAGGAGACCACCACGACGGCCACGCCGTCGAGGTTTTCCGGCATGTGGCCGGTGACCACTCGGATGCCGAGGCCGCGGAGGCGCTGCACGTTAGCCCCTTCGGCGACGTCCGAGCCCTGCACCTCGTAGCCGAGGTTGTGCAGGATCTCGGCGATGCCACTCATCCCGATCCCGCCAATTCCGACGAAGTGGAGGCGGCCGACCTCCAGGGGGAGGACGTTCATCGCATCACCTCCTCGATGAGGTCGGCGACACGCTCGGCCGCATCGGGCCGGCCGAGCTCACGCGCTGAGTCGGCCATCTTCCCTAGCGCGGTCGGGTCGCCAAGCAGGCCCGTTAGCTCTGCTGCAAGGCGACCGGCGGTGAAGTCGTCAGGGTCGATCGCGAGCGCGGCGCCGGCGGTGGCGACGGCAGTCGCGTTGGCGCGCTGGTGATCATCGGCCGCGTGCGGGTACGCAACCAGGATCGCGGGGCGGCCGACGGCCAGCAGCTCTGCTACCGAGGAAGCGCCAGAGCGGCTGACGACGAGGCTCGCGGCGGAGATCCGCGCCGGCATGTCGTCGAAGAAGCTCTGCACCTCGCAAGGGAGACCAGCCTCCCGGTAAGCGGTCTCGACCCGCTCTAGATCTTCGATCCGGCATTGCTGGACCACCCGCAGCCGGCCGCGCAAGCTTGAGTCCAGTCGCGCCAAGGCGGCGGGCACGACGTTGGCGAGGATCGTCGCTCCCTGGCTGCCGCCGACCACGAAGAGCGTCAGGCGTTCGTCCTCGGGTAGCGGCTCGGGCGCGAAGGCGGTGCGAACCGGATTGCCGACAACGGAGGTCGCCAGACTCGCAGGTGCCAACGCTGTCGAACCGAAGGTAAGCGCCAGGTGCGTTGCGTAGCGGGCGAGCAGGCGATGGGCGCGACCGAGCACGGCGTTCTGCTCGTGCAGGATGAGGGGGATCCGCAGCATGCCGGCGGCGAGGCCAGTCGGGACGGAGGCATAGCTGCCGAACGCGGCAACGGCCCGCGGCCTGCTCCAGCCGAAGCGAATGAGCAGGCTCAGGCACGTCGTCGCCACGCGCGCCAACGCCAACAGTCGGCGCAGGGGGCGGCCCGATGGGCTCACTGCGTCGATGCGAATGCGGGGCGCCTCATCCGGCAGATAGCGTGCGCCGCGGCGGTCGACGGCGAAGGCGATCGAATGGCCGCGGCGGCGCAGCGCGTCGCCGACCGCAATCGCCGGATAGAGGTGGCCGCCCGTGCCGCCGGCAGCGATGAGCACCGCTTGCCTCATGGCAGGATTGCCGGGCGTGGGTTGCGCCGAAGCAGTGCCAGCATCAGGCCCGTACCGAGCGCGAGGGCCAGCAGCGACGAGCCGCCGTAGCTGACGAAGGGAAGGGTCATGCCCTTCGGCGGGAGGAGCGCCACGTTGACGCCGAGGTTCACCGTTGCCTGCAAGCCGAGTTGGGTTGCTAGGCCGACGGCGGCGATCCGCGCGAACCGATCGCTTTGCCGATCGGCGAGAACGAGGCTCCGGACGACGATGATCGCGAACAGGAGCACGACGACGAGGCCCGTGAGGAGGCCGAACTCCTCTAAGCTGGCAGCGAAGATGAAGTCGGCGTGGCTGTCGGGCAGGTGATCCTTGACGACGCCTTCGCCCGGGCCGCGACCGAACCATCCGCCCGCGGTCACCGCGTCGAGAGCCCGCTGGACCTGGTAGCCTTGATCAGCGGCCAGGAAGGCGTCGATGCGCGAGCGAACGTGGCCGAAAGTCTCGTACGCGAAGACGATGAGGCCGACGCCGCCGGTGGTGAGGACACCGACCCAGTGCCAGGCGAGGCCGGCGGCGAACACCATCGTCAAGAACACGCAAGCCACCAGCAGCGCGGTCCCGACATCAGGCTGCGCCAGGAGCAGGGCGATGACGAGGGTCACCACGAGGGCCGCGCGCGGCAGGCCTTCGAGACCGTTACGGCTCGCGATCATGTGCGCCGTGACCAGCACCAACGCTGGCTTCACGAACTCGCTCGGCTGCAAGCGGAGGCCGCCAAAGGCCAGCCAGCGTGTTGCGCCATTGACCTCGTGACCGACAAACGGGACGAGGGCGAGGAGTGCCAGGCCAACGACGAAGACGAAGCGCCCGATCCGTGCGACCCCAAGCGGGGCCAGCATCGACGCGCCGATCAGCAAAGTCAGCCCGATCGTCAAGAACAAGCATTGGCGCAGGCTGAAGTGCCAGGGGCTGAGGTCCATCCGCATGGCAACGGGTGGGCTTGCCGCGAAGACAAAGATGACGCCCAGGGCGGCGAGCAGGGCGAAGACCGCCATCAGGGGGCGGTCGATCGTCCACCACCAGTCGGCGACCAAGCTCGTGTCGGTCCGGGCGAACGCGCGCTTGGTCATCGCAGCTTCAACGTCGAGAGGCCGATGAGCGCCAGGATCAGGGCGATGATCCAGAAGCGGATGACGATGGTCGGCTCCTGCCAACCCTTCTTTTCGAAGTGGTGGTGAAGCGGCGCCATCGCGAAAACGCGCCGGCCGGTGAGCTTGAAG
>CAYUKE010000404.1:0-2854 GCA_964445185.1 uncultured Geminicoccaceae bacterium | reverse complement strand
GGTCGATCGCCGTAAGGAACTCGGGCGTGTAGGTGCGGCCGTCACGGGTGAGGGCGGTTGTCGACATCGGTCATTTCCTCTCGACTGGAGACGCTTTTCACGCTGCTTCGGCGGCCTCGGGATGCGTGCGGATCGTGGTTTCCGCTTCGGCCGTGAGTTTCTCGCCTTCGACGGCGAGCTCGGTGAAGCTCGCAAAGCCGAACCGGTGCAGGTCGCGCACGTGCCGCTGGAGCACCACGAGCCTGCCGGCGATGAGGACGATGCGTCCGAAGCCTTCCCAGCTGATCCGGCTCATCGGGCTCGCGACACAGCCGGTGCGGCGGCCCAGAAGCAGTCCGACCGCGTCGTAGAACCGCTCAAGCCGCCACAACAGCTCGGGCTCGGGCTCGCCGACGATCGGGATCTGGCGCCGCTCCTCGGCGGTCACGATGTAATCGGCGAGCAGGTCGTGGTCGGCGAGCTCCTCCCAGTTGCCGTAGCTGTCGTCGGCGCGGATGACCTGCACGAGCTGGCGAATATACGCGGTTTCCGGCAACCGACCTCCGCGGGGCTGCACCGCTGTTTCCGTCGTCATGACGCGGGCTCCGCTTCTACGGCGTCGTCGATGAAGTCGGGTGTGCGCGCGGTCTTTTGCAGCCGCTTGCGCAGCCAGGGTGGCGGGTTGCCGCTGAGCATCCGCTGGACGCGCAAGACGACGGCACCGAGGGGTTCCGGCTCCTTGACCTTGATCGGGTGGATGCCGGCAGCGACCACCTTGGCGGCGGCCGGCCCACCGATCGCCCGGACGAAGAGAAGATCGGTGCCGTCGAGCGCTTCCACCTTCGGTGTGATGTGATCGACGTCGTCCCGATGCTGTCCTGTGGCTTCGGTCGTGTCGTCGAAGCTCACCATCTCGACGAAGCGCCAGCCCGTGGCGCCGACCTCGAAGAGACCGAAGCTGCGCGCCGAGCCGAAATGTGCGTCGAGATAGCGATGGTCGTTGGTGGCGATCGCAATCTTTAGCGTCGCCTCATGCGCGCCGGCTTCGGGGCCGGCGCCACGCTCCGCGGTGTCGACGAGGCTCAATCTACGCGTGTGCATGCTCGAACTCCCTGGCTACCGGTGTGGCGCCGAAGTCCTTGGGCTGCGGGTCGTGCGCTCGGCCCTGGACCGCGTTGGCGATCTCGATGAGGAACGCGCGGCTGCCGCGATAGCCGACGCGGCAGACATCCTGCGCGCCGAGCCGGTCGAAGATGGGAAAGCCGGCCCGGATCAGCGGAACGTCGAGGCGACGAGCCGCGTGGCGCCCGTGGGCGTGGGTGATGAGGATCTCGGCGCCCGCGGCGGCTGCACGGCGCTCCAGCTCGCCCAAATCCGCAATCGCCACCTCGGCGGCGGGCACCCGGGCGAGGACGGGGTTGTTCCAGGACGTCGAAGCCGCGGCCACGATCTCCGCGCCCATGGCGGTCAGAGCGCTCGTGAGCCCGAACAGCATGTCGGGATCCGCGCCGATTGCGACCCGGAGCCCGCCGGTGTGGAAATGCGCGTCCAGCGCCCCGTCGACGAGACGGCTGCGCGCGCGCTTGACCTCCTCGGGCGCATCGCCCGCTTCTGCGAGCGCCATCAGCGTTGCGACGAACGCGTCGACCGCCTTGATGCCGGTGAGCGAAGCGAAGACGCGCGACGGCACGCCCGTCTTCGCCTCCAGACGCTCGGCTGCTGCCGTAAGGCTCTCGCCCAGGACCAGCGTACAGGCGCTCTCGCCCATACGGCGGATATCGTCGAGGTGCGTGCCGCCTTGCGACGTCCCGCGCCAGGCATCGGCCACGTGGCCGTCCAGCGAGGTCGAGACATCAGGCAACACGATGGGCTGGAGGTCAAAGGCGCGAAGGAGGCTCTTCACCTCCTCGAGGTCGGCGACGGTCAGGTGGCTGCCGGCGAGGAGATTGACCTGGCGCGGCGGCGTCGTGCGCGCGCGGCCGTCGAGGTCAGGGACGATCTCCTCCACCATGGCCGCTACCGCTCGCGCCCAGCCGTCCTCGATTCCGCCGATGAAGTCCGGTGTCGACGCATAGACGATGGCTGTGTCGGCGAGGTCGGGGCGCCGCCGGCGGAGATCGCGGAGCTCGCCCGGCACGTCCTCGCCGCGGGTCTCGGTGAGCGCGGTCGAGGCGATGCCGATGAGCGCCGGTCGCGCGCGCTTGCGCAGGTTGTCGATCGCCGTCTCGACCTGCTCGGCGCCGCCGAGGATGGTCGAGAGTTCGTTCATCGCCGTGGTCTGCAGCGGGATCGGCTCATCGTAGTGGCGGACCATGGCCACGAGCGCGAAGGCCGTGCAGCCCTGCGCACCGTGGAGCAACGGCATGGCGTGCTCGATGCCGAGAAAGGCGTTGGCAGCGCCCAAGGCGGCACTCGACTTCAGCGGGTTGGTGCTCAGCGCTTGGCGCGGGGGAACCAGTGCGGCCATCTCAGCAATCCTCGAAGTCCGTGGCATCGCTGGCGACGACGCGCAGCCTTGGCGCGGTCGGACGGTCGAAGCTCTCCTCCCAGGGCGCCGGGGCGCGCACATCGGCCCAGACGGGATTGTTGGTCGCGCGGTCGATGGCGCGGACAAGGTCGACCATGCCGACATAGCCGGCATAGGGTTCGTGCTTTTCCTGGTTCACGTCGATCCAGGGTGTCTTCGCCTTGAGCGCCACGAAGCGCGAGCGCCCGCCCGACATCAGCACGTCGGCCTCGGCCGCCTTCAGCGCGGTGTACATGTCCTTGGGCGCCATGTTCTCGAACATGTGCGTGTCGTCGCCCATCAAGTCCTGGATGCGGGCCTTGTCGCCCTCGGTCGACTTGCGGTCCGAGGTGCCGACCACCACCATGC
>CAYUKE010000403.1:0-2858 GCA_964445185.1 uncultured Geminicoccaceae bacterium | reverse complement strand
GGCCCAGGCGCCGGCACCGTCGATCTTCGCCGCCTGGTAGTACGGATCAGGGATCGCGATCAGGCCCGCGTAGGCGAGCAGCGCCACCAGCGAGGTCCAGTGCCAGACATCCATGACGATCATCGTCACCCACGCCGACAACGGCTGCTGGGTCATGTTGTAGTCGATGCCAAGCGCGTTCACCGTCCAGCCGAGCAGACCGATGTCGGGCAAGGCAAAGATGTTCCACATGGCGCCGACGACGTTCCAGGGCACCAGCAGCGGCAGCGCCATCAGAACGAGGCAAACGGGAACCCACGGCCCCTTGCGCGGCATGCAAAGGGCCATGGCGACCCCCAGCGGGATCTGGATCAACAGGATCGTACCGGTGAACAGCAACTGCCGCCCGAGAGCCGCATGGAAGCGCTCGGAGCGCAAGATATCCTGGAACCAGCCGACGCCGTGCCAAAAGAAGATGTTGTTCCCGAAGGTCTCCTGAACCGAGTAGTTGACGACGGTCATCAACGGCACGAGCGCGTTGAAGGCCACGAGCACGACCACCGGCAAGACCAGGAACCAGGCGCGATGGTTGGTCGTCCTTCCGCCCATCGTTCAGGCTCCCCTGTTGCCGTCGACCAGCCAGCCGTCGGCGTAGAGTCGGGTTCGCGTCGCTTCCAGGCTGAGGCGCACGGGGCCCATGGGGGCGCTCGTGTCCGCCGGCGAGAGAAAGTCGATGCGGATGTCGCCACCTAGCCGCGCCTCGACGACCCGATGGCGCCCAGCATCGGCGACGCGGACAACCTCTGCCTCGAGACCCTCGTCGGCGAGGCGCACGTATTCGGGTCGCACCCCAACCTCCAGCCGCTGTGCCTCGGCCGGCGGCGTGGCCGGTGTCTCGGTCGCCACGGCCTGGCCAGCGAGGAAGGCCGCGCCGTCTCGAACCTCGCAGGGCATCACGTTCATGCCCGGAGAGCCGATGAAGTGGCCGACGAACGTGTGCTGGGGCTTCTCGAACAGCTCAATGGGCGTGCCGATCTGCACAACCTCGCCGTCCTGCATGACGATTACCTGATCGGCGAAGGTCAGCGCCTCGGTCTGGTCGTGCGTGACGTAGATCATCGTCACGCGCACCCGCTCATGCAGCTCCTTGAGCTTCGACCGCAGGCGCCACTTCAGGTGCGGATCGATAACCGTCAATGGCTCGTCGAACATGATCGCGTTGACGTCATCGCGAACAAGGCCGCGCCCCATCGAGAGCTTCTGCTTGATGTCTGGCGCGAGCCCGGCGGCGCGGCGGTCCAACAGACCATCGAGTTCGAGCATCGCCGCGATATCCCGAACCCGCTCCGCGATATGCTCGCTGGCGACGCCGCGATTGCGCAGCGGGAAGGCCAGATTGTCGTGGACGGTCATGGTGTCGTAGACGACCGGGAACTGAAAGACCTGCGCGATATTGCGGCGATCCGTCGGCAGGCTGGTAACGTCCTCGTCGCCGAAGAGGACTCGGCCTTCGCTCGGTTGGACGATGCCCGAGATGATGTTGAGGAGTGTGGACTTACCGCATCCGGAGGGCCCAAGCAGCGCGAAGGCGCCGCCGTCCGCCCACGCCACGTCGAGGCGCTTGAGCGCCCAGTCCGCCGGCTCGCGTGGCTGACGCAGATAGCTGTGCCGGAGCCCATCAAGCCGGATTGTCGCCATCTCAGCCCACCTCAAGCGACGACACGTCGACCGCCCGTCTCGAAGTAGAGACAGCCGCCGACGTCGATGTGGAATTCGTGGTGATCGCCGACGCGAAACGGGTGGATCCCGTGGCTATGCGACACCCAGGAGCGATCCGACACCTCGAAATGCGCGGTGCTCTCCGAGCCCGACAGCTCGGTGACGAGAATGCGGCCGACGACGGTCGCACTCGTCTGACTGCTGGCTGCCGGCGTGACGAAGTGCGGACGTACGCCGACCAGGTAGTCGCCGTCGGGCGCCCCGGCGATGTCGCCCGCGGCGGTCCAGCGTGCCGCATTGGCGAGATGGATCTCATCGCCGCGCTTTGTCACCGGCGCCACGTTGATCGGCGGATCCGAGAACACGCGCGCGGTGTCCAGGTCGACAGGCTCGCGGTAGAGGCTCGAAGTCGGGCCGAACTGGGTGACGCGGCCGGCGCTCAGCGTCGCCGTGTGTCCGCCCAGCATCAGCGCCTCCAGCGGCTCCGACGTCGCATAGACGACGACGGCACCGCGCCCCGCGAACAGCTTCGGCAACTCCTCGCGAAGCTCTTCGCGCAGCTTGTAGTCGAGGTTGGCCAGAGGCTCGTCAAGGAGCACCAGCTCGGCCTCCTTGACGATCGCCCGCGCTAGCGCCGTGCGCTGCTGCTGGCCGCCTGACAGCTCGCCCGGACGGCGTCGCAAGAAAGGCTCGAGCCTGAGCAGCTCGGCCGCCTCTCCAACTCGGCGCTTGATCTCGCCGCTAGGCAGCCGCGCCACCCGCAGCGGCGAAGCGATATTGTCATAGACCGACATGTGGCCGTAGTTGACGAAGAACTGGTGGACCAAGCTGACATTGCGGCGCTGGGTCGGCGTCCGCGTGACGTCTTTCCCGTCGATGAGGAGTCGGCCGCTCGTCGGCCGATCGAGACCAGCCATCAACTTGATGAGTGTTGTCTTCCCGGCATTGGTCTCGCCGAGGAGCATATTGAAGCCGGTGGACGCGAGGGTGACCGAGGTCGAGTGGATCCAGGTTTCGGCGCCCACCCGCTTTTCGATCGATACGAGCTCCAGCTTCATCGTTCAGCGTCGCAGCCGTTGGCTTCGAGAAAACACAGACGAGCGCGCAGTGGCGTGGGGGGGGGGGGGGCGGGGGCGCCGGCCCGCCGCCGGGCGCGCGGG
>CAYUKE010000402.1:0-2885 GCA_964445185.1 uncultured Geminicoccaceae bacterium | reverse complement strand
GTAGTGCGAGGTCATGACCTCAGCCATCGAGGCGCGGGTCATGCGGGCGATGTAGCCGAAACCGTAGAGAACGAGCGTCAGAACCGGCAAAACCAGCTGCCATGGGTCGAAACCCTGTGTCATCGCCGATTTCGCCGGGAGCCAGCCGAGACCGAGGGCCAGGAACACGGTGAGCAGAATAGCCGTCGCGATTTCCGGGATCGAGGTCGTGAACACCGAGACGAACGACAGTGCCCGGTCCTGTGGCGAGCCCTCACGCATTCCGGCGAGAACACCGGTTAGTAACGCGAGGGGTATCATCAGCGCGAAGACCCAGAAGGCGAGGATGGCCGTATTCCAAAGTCGTTCGGCCAGTAAGGGGCCGACCTCTCTGCTCTTCTCAAAGGATTCCCCGAAATCACCCTGCAGCACGTCGCCGATCCAATTGACGTACCGCTGGTAAAATGGAACGTCCAAGCCCTTTTCGGCGAGCCAGTTCTGGTATGCGTCGTCGCTCAGCGCCGATACGGCAAAACCGCCGAGCTCAGCCACGGCAATCTTCTTCTTAAACTCGTCCGTGTCAAAAATCAGAAACAGCAGCAGCGAGGCGAACGCCATGATCAGCAGCATCTGAGCGAAGCGGCGCGCAAGCAGAATGGTCATCGTCGGCTGTCCCGTTCGATCGCCTGTTCATCGCGGCCGTCGCCACTGGCCTTCAGACCAGCGGCGACGGGGCGGCTCAAGCGGACAGCCAGACCTTGTTGAACTGGTGATAGAGGGTCGGGTGGAAGGGCAGATCGCGAACACGATCGCTCACCACCGTGTAAACCGGGCGGAAGACCGGCTGCACCATGACGCTGGCGTCCTGGAGGATCTTCTGCACGGTTTCCATCTTGGCCCGGCGCTCATCGACGTCGAAGGCGGCCTCGGCGGCGTCCAGGGCAGCGTCGAACTCGGCGCTAGCAAACCGCGTCTCGTTCCACGGCACGCCCGACCGGTAGCCGAGCGACAGCACCATCGTGCCGAGGGCGCGATGGGTCCAAAGCGTCGCGCCGAACGGCGTCTTGTCCCAAATCTCCCAGTAACGCGACGCCGGCATCACGTTGATGTTCAGCCTGATGCCCGCGTCGGCCAACTGATCACGCAGGATCTCGCACTGGTTCTGCTCCCAGGGTCCGTCGACGTTGCCGACGTCGATCGTGATCTCCAAACCGTCCGCGTGGCCGGCCTCGGCAAGCAGCGCCTTGGCGCCGTCGATGTCGCGCTCGAGCGGCGGCAGCTCGAAGTACTCCGGGTGGGCCGGAGAAACGTGGTGGTTCCAGCCGATATCGCCCGATCCCTGAAAGATCAGATCCTGATAGGCATATTGATCCACCGCCTTAGTGATCGCCTGACGCACCCGGACGTCGTCGAACGGCGGCTGATCTACCTGCATCCGACAACAGAGCGTCTGCGCCGTGCGCGCTTCGATGATGCGTCCCGGGAGAGCCTTGGCGAACTCCAGCTGCTCGACGCTGAACTGGTAGATCGTGTCGACGTCGCCGCCGGCGAAGGCCACCAGCAGGTTGTCAGGATCGAAGTTGTAGTACTCGATACCGTCAAGGTAGACCTCGCCACCCCAATATTCGAACGGCTGACCGTCGGTCGTCTCGGTCACACGCGTGAGGATGCAGCGGTCACCAACGACAAGTTCGACCAAGCGGAACGGTCCGGTGCCGATCGGGTTGTTGGCGAACGGCGGCACGAAGGATGGATGCAAGATCGCCGTTGGGTAGTTGTAGAGATCTTCCGGCGCCGACAGCACCGGCTTTGAGAGGTGCAGGCGCAGCGTGTAGTCATCGACGATCTCGACGGCGCCATCGCGCAGCAGCGGCTCTTCCGAGGCGGGATCCAAAAGCGCGCCGATGGTCGAGAGACCGATGTTGGAGGAGCCGAGAGCCGGGTCGCACCAGCGCTCGATGTTCCACCTGACGTGCTCGGCAACCAGCTCGTCGCCGTTGTGCCACTTGACGCCTCGGCGCAGGTTGAAGGTCCAGGTCCGCAAGTCGTCCGAAGGCTCCCAGCTCTCCGCCAGCATCGGCCGGGTGATGTTGTCCGGGCCGGTGATCGAGAGGTGCTCGACGACATGCCGCGCCTGATTGGACATCTCGACCCAAGAGAAGGTCGCGGGATCCTCCATCTTCTGCACCTGCATGCCGACGCGGAGGATACCGCCTGCCTGGGGGGTCTCGGCGGTCTGTGCCAGCGCCGGATCGACAAGCCGCTCGCCGAGGATCTCGCCGGCCATCGTGTACGCGGCGGCCGAAGACACGCCAAGTAAGGTGGCCTTGCGAAGAAAATCCCGGCGGTCCGTTACGCCGGACGCCAATTGCTCGCGCGCTTCGGTTACGAGCGGATGCGTGCGCTCCGTCATACTCGGTTGCTCCCAGGCCTTTTGGTTCGCGGATTGCTGGCGCCGGGTGCGGCGGCCATCATCATTCTCTCAGGGATAATAAGACCAAAGCGTGCTTCGGCTAGTCCCCAATCTGCCCCCCCGCCCAAACGGCCGCTTGCGCTGCCGCTAGACCTATGACGAGCTGGCTGATCCGGCAGTTGCCGATGCCGCTGTGGCAAGCATCAAAGGCGAGCACCAGCCCCCGAGCTGAGCGAGGATTTTCGCTTCAGGTTCAACGGATTGTGGCTTGAAGCGACGATCACGAACGAGACTTGTGCGGAGGCGATCGCGGTAGGTAGGCAACGTTTGCATGGTGGAAGGCGCGAAGCCGTAGGTAGCGCCTAGCGGCGGCCATAAACCAGGCAATGAACTCGCACCGGACGGCAAGCGCGGTGAGTCGACGAGCCGTCGGGCGTGTTGGAGCGGGCGATCGGGATCGAACCGACGACATTCAGCTTGGGAAGCTGACGTT
>CAYUKE010000401.1:0-2895 GCA_964445185.1 uncultured Geminicoccaceae bacterium | reverse complement strand
GCCTTGCTTGCCGCCGGTGACATCGACACCGACCTCGATCGCGCAGCGCTCGCCTTCTACATGACGTGGCTTGCGGTGGTGCCGGCACCGTGGACGCTGCTGCGGGGCGTGCGCAAGCTGCCGCCGGCAACGGTTCGCGTGGTCGAGCCGGACGGACGCACCCACGATCATGTCTTCTGGGAACTGCGCTTCGAGCGGACGCCGGAAGATATCGAGACGCCGCGCGCGGCCTGGCAGGAGCGTCTGACGGCGGCGCTGGAGACGGCCGTCGAGCGCCGCATGGTGGCCGACGTGCCGGTTGGCGTGTTGCTTTCGGGCGGGGTCGACTCGAGCCTCATCGTGGCGCTGCTCGCCGCCAAGGGCCAGGCCGGGTTGCAGACCTTCTCGATCGGCTTCGAGGCGGCCAAGGGTGAGCATGGCGACGAGTTTCGGTACTCCGATCTGGTCGCCCAGACGTTCGCGACGGAGCACCACCAGCTGTTCGTCCCGTCGGCCGATCTGGTCGACGCGCTGCCGGCGACCATCGCCGCCATGTCGGAGCCGATGGTCTCGTACGACAATGTCGGCTTCTTCCTGCTTTCGCGGGAGGTGGCCAAGCACGTCAAGGTGGTCCAGAGCGGGCAAGGTGCCGACGAAGTGTTCGCCGGCTACCACTGGTACCCGCCGCTTGCAGCCTCCAACGCCGCCGTCGACGACTACGCCCGCGTCTTCTTCGACCGCGACCGCGCCCGTCTCGCCACGCATCTTGGGGAGCGTTGGCTCGACGGCGACCCACCGCGCACCTTCGTCGAGCGCCACTTTGCCGCCGCCGGGGCGACGAGCCCGCTCGACCAGGCATTGCGGCTGGACAGCACGATCATGCTCGTCGACGACCCGGTGAAGAGGGTCGACAACATGACCATGGCCTGGGGGCTGGAGGCGCGCGTGCCGTTCCTCGACCATGAACTGGTCGAGCTTGCAGCCCGTATTCCGGCGGAGCACAAGCTCGCCGACGGCGGCAAGGGCATATTGAAGGACGTGGCACGGCGCGTGCTACCAGCAGAGGTGATCGATCGACCCAAGGGCTATTTCCCGGTGCCGGCGCTGAAGTACCTCGACGGACCCTATCTGGGGATGGTGCGCGATGCGCTGACGAGCGAGGCAGCGCGCGGGCGCGGCCTCTTCAGAGCGGATTACCTGGAACGTCTGTTCGCGGCGCCGGCCGAGCACATGACACCCTTGCGCGGGTCGGAGCTCTGGCAGGTCGGGCTCTTGGAACTTTGGCTGCAGGAACAGGGCATCTGAGGCGAGGAGTTGGGATGGGCATCGCCGACACCCCGAAGCGCGGGCGCCGCTGGCACGCGTTGCAGCACCGCATGCAGCGCTTCCGCTCGAAGAACCTGCAAGCCGGCGAGGGCGAAGCCGAGGCCGAGATGACGGCGAACGCCAGCCTCGATTGCGGCTGGGGCCGGCTGCTGTTCGGCCACACCTTCACGACGACCGCAGCCCTGGTCGACGCGCTCCGGCGCGAGGCTGCCGGCGAGCGCGATATCGCATTCTACATCCGCGAGCCGCACGTCGTCCTCGCTGCCGCGCCGACGGAGCTCTTCCTTGACCCATCCCACACCTATCGGCTCGACCTCACGACCTATCGCACCGACTACAACCGCTTGCGCGGCTTCTTCATCCGTCGAACCGGCAGCGAGGCCGACGTTCAGGCTGTGAACCGGATCTACCAGGCGCGGCGCATGGTCCCCTTGCCCCTGGACTTCCCCCACGCCGCGCGCGAGGCGCGGACGCTGGAGCTGTTCGTCGCCGAAGACACCGAAACCGGTGCGATCATCGGCACGGCTATGGGCGTGGACCACCGCCGCGCCTTCGCCGAGCCCGAGCGCGGCTGCGCGCTGTGGTGCCTTGCCGTCGACCCGCAATCCCCGCGACCCGGTGTCGGCCGCGGCCTCGTCCGCCACCTCGCCGACGCCTACAAGGCCCGCGGCTCGTTCTACCTCGACCTTTCGGTGCTCCACGACAACGAAGAAGCGATCAAGCTCTACGAGAAGCTCGGTTTCGTCCGCATTCCGGTGTTTGCCGTCAAGCGCAAGAATCCGATCAACGAGAAGCTCTTTACGGGACCAGCGCCTGAAGCCACGCTCAACCCCTACGCGCGACTGATCATCGACGAGGCCCGGCGACGGGGGATCAACGTGGACATCATCGACGACGAAGGCGGCTTCTTCAGATTGACCCATGGGGGCCGCTCGATCCGCTGCCGCGAGAGCCTGAGCGAGCTGACCACCGGCGTCGCCGTCAGCATCTGCGACGACAAGTCGGTGACCCGGCGGATCGTCGAGGCTGCCGGCATCGACGTGCCTGAGCAGGTGAGCGCGGATGACGACGATGCCGTCGCCAGCCTGCTCGCCCGCGAAGGCGCTGTCGTCGTGAAACCTGCGCGTGGAGAGCAGGGCCGTGGCGTGACCGTCGGCCTGACGACGCTTGCGGAGATCGAGGCCGCTGTCGCTGTGGCGCGCAGGCACGCCGACCGGGTCCTCGTCGAGGCGATGGTCGAAGGGCACGACCTCCGCCTAGTCGTCATCGATTTCAAGCTCGTCGCCGCCGCCATCCGCCGTCCGGCAACCGTCGTCGGCGACAGCCGGTCGACCGTTCGTCAGCTGGTCGACAATCAGAGCCGCCGGCGCCAATCGGCAACCGGCGGCGAGTCGCGCATCCCGATCGATGCGGAGACGGAGCGAACCCTCGCCCGCGCCGGGGTCGACTGGGATTCAGTCCTGGAGACGGGCCGAGAACTGCCGGTTCGCAAGACGGCCAACCTGCACACCGGCGGCACCATCCACGATGTCACCGACATCGTTCACCCGCCCCTGGTCGACGCCGCCGGCCCGCCGGCCCAGGCCCGCG
>CAYUKE010000400.1:0-2901 GCA_964445185.1 uncultured Geminicoccaceae bacterium | reverse complement strand
CGACCTCGTCGAAAGCCTTGAGGAAGGCGTCCGAGATCAGCCGCCGCACCTTCTGCGCCTTGAGGTAGTAGGCGTCGTAATAGCCCGCCGACAGCACGTAGGTGCCGATGAGCACGCGCCGCTGTACTTCGGCGCCGAAGCCCTCGCCGCGCGTCTTGCCGTAGGTGTCCGTCAGGTTGTTGCCGGGCACGCGCAGGCCGTAGCGCATGCCGTCATAGCGCGCGAGGTTCGAAGACGCCTCCGCCGGCGCGATGATGTAGTAGGTCGGGAGCGCGTACCTCGTGTGCGGCAGCGAGATGTCTTTGATCGCGCAGCCCTCGGCCTTGAGCCAGTCGATGCCGCGCTGCCAGACGGCGTCGATCTCCGGGTCCATGCCCTCGACCCGATACTCCTTCGGAATGCCGACCTTGAGTCCACGTACCGATTGGGCACACGCGGCCGACCAGTCGGGCACCGATAGGTCGGCGCTGGTGCTGTCGTTGGGATCGAACCCCGCCATCGCCCCGAGCATGATCGCGCAGTCCTCGACCGTCCGCGCCATGGCGCCCGCCTGATCCAGCGAACTAGCAAACGCCACGATGCCGAAGCGTGAGCAGCGGCCGTACGTGGGCTTCACGCCGCAGATGGCTGTGCAGGCCGCAGGCTGCCGGATCGAGCCGCCGGTGTCGGTGCCGGTGGCAGCGACGCAGAGCCTGCCCGCCACCGCCGCGGCCGAGCCGCCCGAGCTGCCGCCGGGGACCAGCGGCTTGTTGTCGGCGGGCTTGGTCCAGGGGCTCGCGACGGGTCCATGGTAGGAGGTGATGTTGGATGAGCCCATCGCGAACTCGTCCAGATTTGTCTTGCCCAGGCAGACGGCCCCTGCGGCCCAGAGCCTGCCGCTCACGGTCGATTCGTAAGGCGGCGTGAAGCCGTCGAGAATGTGCGAGCCGGCCGTGGTGAGCGTGCCCTCAGTGCAGAAGAGGTCCTTCATGCCTATCGGCAGCCCCTCCAGCGGGCCACCCCCGCCCGCGGCGAGCTTCGTGTCCGACGCCGCGGCCATGGCGAGCGCCTTCTCCGGCGTCTCCGTGATGAAGGCGTTCCAGTCGCGATGCCGGCTCATGGCATCGATGTAAGCCTCGGTCAGCTCGGTGGAGCTGATCTCGCGAGCTTGCAGCTCGGCGCGGGCTTGCTTGAGCGTCAGCGCCGTGAGCGACGTGGTCATTCGACCACCCGCGGCACGACGTAGTAGCCGTCATGAGACGAAGGCGCGTTGGCCAGCACATCGCTTTGGCGGGCGCCGTCGGTGATGGCGTCGTCGCGGCGGCGCGATGGGATCGGCATGACGGCGTGCAGCGGCGCTACCGAGTCGGTATCGACCTCGCTCAGCTGCTCGACCCAACCCAGGATGTTGGAGAGTTCGCGCGCCAAGTCCGGGAGGCGTGCTTCCTCAACGTCGATGCGGGCCAAGCGCGCGATGCGCGCGACCGTGGCTTCGTCGAGCGACATGGTGTTTCCCTGCTGTCCAGACGGTTGCCGGTCGCGGCTAACCTAAAGTGACAATGGAACGGTACACGGACGCCGGGCTTGGAACAAGTCGACGCGGGCGCTCCGGCGGCACTTGCCGGGCGGGTTTTCGCTTGCTCCAAGACGCGCGCCACGGCACGGCGATGCCATGCCCCTCATCGATGATCTCGGAACCTTCGCCGCCGGGTTGCCGAAGTTCGGCTCGCTCCTGGCCCTGGACATCTCCAAGCGGGGGATCGGCTTTGCCGGCACCGACATGACGCGGTTGCTCGCCACGCCGGTCGAGGTTTGGGAGCGGCGTCGCTTCGCCGACGACCTGCGACGGATCGACCACCATGTCCGGGCGCGCGGGGCCGTGGCACTCGTCATCGGCTTCCCGCTCAATGCCGACGGCAGCTTCGGGCCGCGCGCGCAGGCCACCAAGGACACGGCGAAAGCGATCGATGCGACGCTCGGCCTGCCCATCTGGCTCGAAGACGAACGCTGGAGCACGGTCGAGGCGACAGACCGGGGCGGCGGCGATGCGATGGCCGCCTGCGTCATCCTGGAGGACACGCTTGGTGCGCTCGAACGGTTGGCGGGGACGTGAGCCTCTTGCGCACCGACGCGGACGGCACACTTCTGGGGCGTCACCCGTTCCCGCGCCTCATTCGGTTTTCCCCGTGGTCCGTCTTGTCCTTGTAGTGAGCATGATGCTGTTGCTCGGCGCCTGCAGCGCCATCTTTCCCGCCAAACGCACGGTCAGCGACCGTATCGATGCCTTTCCGGCCCAGGGCTGGCCGACCGAGCAACCAGTCACCATTCGCTGGAACGACTATGCGGTTCCCTACATCGAGGCTCAGAGCGACGGGGATCTCGCCTTCGCGCTCGGCGTCGTCCACCACCATCTCCGCGCGGGCCAGCTCCGCGTCCTCAAGCACATCAGCCAGGGGCGGATCGCCGAGCTCGGCGGCCCACCGGCGCGCGGCATCGACGAAGCGCTGCGCATCCTCGACTACGGCAAGGCCGCGCCCGACGTTGTAGCGGCCTGGCCCGACGACACGCGCCTGTTCGTCGAGCGCTTCACCGCCGGCCTCAACTGGCACCAAGCGAACAGCCGCCCGCCTCCCGAGTTTGGTCTCCTGGGCCTCAGTCCTGAGCCTTGGCGTCCCGAGGACCTCGTCACCATCGGTCGGCTCGCCGGTACCGACGTCAACTGGCTCGCCTTCTTCGGCGCACTGCGCGCCCGCCTCCAAGACGACTGGCCGACGACGTGGCAGCGGCTCAAGGTGGCGGGTCTCGCCGCCGAGGATGCCGAGCTGGTCGACACGCCGGATGCCCAGGCCCTGGCCGCGCTGCTCGCGAGCACGAGCAAGGCCGGCAGCAACTCGCTCGCCATCGCACCCGAACGCTCGGCTT
>CAYUKE010000399.1:795-2904 GCA_964445185.1 uncultured Geminicoccaceae bacterium | reverse complement strand
AGGTCGGCCGCGCCGGCGTGCTCACCGACCGCGTGAGCCACGCGAAGAAGGTGATCTTCCACCCCAAGATGCTGCCGGTCGTGGCGATCCTCGACCCTGAGCTGACCGTATCGATGCCCGCCGCGATCACGGTCGGTACCGGCATGGATGCGTTTGCCCACTGCCTGGAGGCCTACTGCGCGCCCGCCTACCACCCGATGTCGCACGGTATCGCGCTCGAGGGCCTGAAGCTGGTTACGGAGAACCTGCCCCGTGTCGTCGCCGAGCCTGCGGACGTCGTGGCGCGCGCGCACATGATGACCGCCGCCGCCATGGGCGCCGTCGCCTTCCAGAAGGGGCTGGGCGCAATCCACGCCCTCTCCCATCCGATCGGCGCGCTCTACGACACTCACCACGGCATGACCAACGCCTGCGTGATGCCGGCCGTGCTGCGCTTCAATCGACCAGCGATCGAGCCTCAAATCGAAGCGCTCACCACCTATCTCGGCATGGCCGGTGGTTTTGACGGGTTCTTCGAGTTCACGCTTGCACTGCGCGCCGAGCTGGGAGTTCCGACGACGCTTTCGGCGCTGGGCGTCGACGGCGACCGCATCGACGAGATGGCGGCCATGGCGGTGGCCGACCCGACCGCCGGCGGCAACCCGATCCCGCTGGACATTGCCAGTGCCAAGTCGCTGTTCGCGCAGTGCCTTTGATGCGCCGCCCGCTATGCTGAGCATGCCGCCTGCCATCCGCCTCTACGTCCGCGTGATGGATCGGGTCAGCTCGGTCGTCGGCGTGGTTACGATGTACCTCATCTTCGTCATGATCGGTGTCCTGCTCTATTCATCCTTCACCAAAACCTTCTTCATTCCGCCACTTTGGACTCTTGAGATTTCTCAGTTCCTGATGGTCGCATACTTCCTTGTCGGCGGCAGCTATTCACTCCTGCACGACTCGCACGTCCGCATGGATCTGCTCTACGGCAATTGGAAGCCACGACGGCGGGCGGCAGTCGATGTCGTCACCATCCTCTTCTTGATCTTCTACCTGATCGTTCTGCTCTATGGTGGGTTGTCGAGCACGCTCTACGCGATCGAGTATGCTGAGCGCAGCTACTCGGCTTGGCGGCCGTACATGGCGCCGATCAAGATAGTCATGGTGGTCGGCATCGTCTTGATGCTGCTGCAGGCCATCGCCGAGCTCTTGAAGAACATCGCTGCCGCGAGCGGCAAGCCGCTGTCATGAGCTACGAGTTCATCGCGCTGATGATGTTCTCGACGATGATGGCGATGCTGCTGACAGGTCAGCGCGTCTTCGGGGCGATCGGCGCCGTCGCGATGGCGTCGGCGCTGCTGCTCTACGGCGACGGCGGCATCGAGATGGCCTTCAGCGCGGCCATGAAGCTGATGAAGTGGTACCCGCTGCTGACGCTGCCGCTTTTCATCTTCATGGGCTACATCCTGTCCGAGACCCGGATCGCCGATGACCTCTACCGGATGTTCCACGTCTGGTTCGGCGGGCTGCGTGGCGGTCTCGCCGTCGGCACCATCGGCCTCATGGTGGCGATCTCGGCGATGAACGGGCTCAGCGTCGCTGGCATGGCGATCGGCGCCACGATCGCGCTGCCCGAGCTGCTTCGGCGCGGCTACGACAAGATCATGGTCACCGGGGTGATCCAGGCCGGCAGCTCGCTAGGTATCCTGGTGCCGCCGAGCGTGGTGCTCGTCCTCTACGGCATGATCGCGCGCCAGCCGGTGGGCCAGCTCTGGCTCGCCGGCGTCATTCCCGGCCTGATGATGGCGGCCTTGTTCATCCTTTACATCGTCGTCCGCTGCCGCCTCCAGCCGCGGCTGGGCCCGCCACTGCCCGCAGACGAGCGCGATGTCGGCTGGGCCGAGAAGATCCGCCTCCTGCGAGCCGGCATCCTGCCCCTCTTCATCTTCTTCTCAATGACGGGCCTCTTCTTGATGGGCGTCACGAGCCTGGTCGAGAGTTCGGCCGTCGGTGCGACAGCGGCCCTCGTCGCCGCGTTAGCGAAGGGCCGCCTCACCTTCCCCGTCCTGCACACCTGCCTGCGCAAGACGCTCGGCATCTTCAGTGCGCGGGGACACTAGAGAGCTAAAATTG
>CAYUKE010000399.1:0-785 GCA_964445185.1 uncultured Geminicoccaceae bacterium | reverse complement strand
CGCCGCGCTCTGCTTCGGTGCCGTCTTCGACGGGCTCGGCGCGGTTCGGGCGATCGAGGGCTTCTTCCTCGACCGCATGGGGCTCGGCCCCTGGGAGATCCTGCTGCTGATGCAGCTCTCCTACATCCTGATGGGCATGTTCCTCGACGACACCGCGATGCTGGTCATCGTCGCGCCACTCTATGTGCCGCTGGTCGGCGAGCTGGGCTTCGACCTCGTCTGGTACGGCGTGCTCTACACGATCACCTGCCAGATCGCCTACATGACGCCGCCTTTCGGCTACAACCTCTTTCTGATGCGCGCGATGGCGCCGCCCGAGGTCAGCCTGGCCGATATCTACCGCTCGATACTGCCCTTCGTCCTGGTCATGGTCGTCGGGTTGGCGCTGGTCACCGCCTTCCCCCAGATCGCGCTCTGGTTGCCGCAGCAGGTCTATGGCCGTTGACGTCGCGGCCTTAGCCGGGCTTCGTCGCACCCGCGCGGGCGACGCTCGCACGCGTGTGGTCAGCCAGAAGGAGCAAAGGGATGGGCACAGAGAAAACGCTGAAGAAGAGGGACTTTCTGAAAGGAGCCGGGCTCGTTGGGGCCGGCGCTGCCGCATCGACCTTCCCCGCACCCTACGTGAAGGCGCAAGGAACGATCCGCTGGCGGCTGCAGACCTATGCCGGCCCGGCGCTCGCCGAGCACGTCATCAAGCCGTCGATCGACCAGTTCAACAAGGTCGCCAACGGCGAGATGGAGATCGAGCTGTTCTTCGCCGACCAGCTCGTGCCGACGGGCGAGCG
>CAYUKE010000398.1:240-2912 GCA_964445185.1 uncultured Geminicoccaceae bacterium | reverse complement strand
CGGCGGGTCGCGCCGCCGAACGGCTCGAGCGGCATGAGGCCGTCTTGGTCGAGTCGAATGGGGGGTCCTTTGCGGGAGCGGGCGAGGAGCTACGCTAAGGGTTCGGCCATCGGTATTCGCCGGTCAGGTGGACGTGCTCCCATCCGAGCGGGGAGATGTGGGGCAGGAGTGCCGGGTCGGGCGCGTCGCCCGCGCTGGATCGCTCGGCGACGATCGAGCCGAGTTGGCGTGTGTTCCAATGGATGATCGCGGCCGCGACGAGGTTGAGGCCGGCCATCCGATGGTGTTGGCCTTCGTTCGATCGGTCTCTGATCTCGCCATGTCGGCCGAGCGCGACGGCACGCTTGGGGGCGTGATGAGCTTCCCCTTTGTTGATGCCGAGCTGGGTGCGGCGCTGAAGATCGGCGTCCGCGATCCAGCGTAGAAGGAACAGCGATCGCTCAACGCGTCCCACTTCACGGAGTGCCATGCCGAGTTCATTGGCACGTGGGTAGGAGGCGAGCTTTCGGAGGATGGCTGACGGCTTCACGGTCCCGAGCGCCATGGAGGCTGCGAGCCGCAAGAGGGCCGGCCAGTTGCGCTCGATCAGGGCGGTGCGTACGCGGGCGACGATCAGTGGCCATACGGCAGGCGGGGCGCAACGGGGATCGAAGGCATACAGGCGCTTGTCGGGCAGATCGCGGATGCGGGGCGCGAAGCGGTAGCCGAGCATCGAGCAAGCGGCGAACACGTGATCGGTGAAGCCGCCTGTGTCGGCGTAGTGCTCGCGGACCCGTCGTCCGGCATCGCACCCAAGCAGGCCGTCCAGGATGTGCGGGGCTTCGTGCGCGGTGGCGGGGATCGTGGCGATGGCGAATGGGGCGAATTGGTCGGAGAAGTGGCTGTAGGCCTTCAGTCCCGCTTCGTTGCCATAGCGCGCGTTGATGACGTTCATCGCCTCGCCCGGACCGGCCGCTGGAAAGAACTGACCGTCGGACGACGAGGTCCGACCCTGTCCCCAGACCCGCGCCATCGGCAACTCGCCCTGCGCCTCGACGATCATCGCAAGCGCGCGTTTGTAGGCTTCGTCTTCGACGTGCCAGCGGGCGATGCGCAGCAACTGCCAATGGGATCGCACGCCGATCGCTTCGGCCATCTTCGCCAAGCCGAGGTTGATGCCGTCGGCGAGCACGACCGACAGAAGGCCGATCTTGTCCTTGCATGGCGACCCGGTTCGTAGGTCGTTGAACGCATCGGCGAAGCCGGTCCAGCGGTCGACGTCGAGCAAGAGGTCCGTGATGCGCACGGACGGGATCGCCCGGTAGAGATCGAGCGTCAGGCGGTCCGCGCCAGTCGGTAGGTCGGCATCCAACCGATCCGCGCGCAGCCGCCCGCCCTCTATGGTGCCGGCGAGCGTTCCGGTTGCGGCGGCTCGACCGACGTCCTCGATCGCCCGTTCGAGCGCAGACCGGCGGCTCTCGAGCCACTCGACGGCGTTCAGTGGAACGGCAAGGCGGGGGACGCTGCTGGGCTGCGTGATCGCTTCGACCGGCACCAACTCGCGCCCGGGCTCGCGGTGCCGGTGCGAGTGCGCGAGCCAGACATCCCCCGAGCGGAGCGCATCGCGCAGACGGAACAGCAGGGCCGTCTCCCACATGCGGCGGTCTGGAGCCATGGATGGGGCGGCGTCGGTTCCCGAACGGACGAGCCGATCGGAAGAGTCGAGCCGTTGTCGCCACTTCGGCGAAGCGAAGCCGATCGGTGCATCAGGCGGCAGCTCTGTGCGGCCGCGGCGGTTGAGCTCGCGCAGTACGGCGATGGCCTCCAAGAGGCTCTCGGCCGAACGTCCGCCGCGCCACTCGCGCGCGTCCAGCATGCGCGGGGCATAGCGCCGGCAGCGATGATAGCCGCCCCCGAGGTGATCGATCGGGTCGGCATCGATCGCGGCCGTCAGGGTCGTGGCGTTAGCGGCGATCTGCGCGACCCGTTCCCAGCCCACCGACAGGGTGACCGCCATCGTTATGTCCCCGCCGACCGCCTGTGCCTGGACCATGGCGTTGCCGAGCCTTGCAACGGAGCGAAGGACGTCCGCAATCGCGCCCTTCCTCTCCTCGACCAGTTCGGCGCAGGATCGTTGGGCTTGACGGTAGAGCCGTCCGGTAATGCGCTCGTGCGTCTCGACGACCGCGTCCGCGAGCGCTGCCCGCCACTCGATGGCGCACACCGCGAGGATGGCGAGCCGACGGGTTTCGGGCAGTTCGCGCAGGCCGTCCGCGTAGTAGCGCTCGCCCTGCCGGCGAAGGCGGATGACGCGGTGGGACGGGACGTCGTCGAGCACCTCCGCCGGGATCGCAAGTTTGCTTAGCCACTCCAAGCGCTCGAGCAGGCGGTTGGCGTCGGCCGAGTTGCCGCCCGGCTCATGCTGACGCAGCCACACGAAGCGCGAGACGGTGTGGGGTGGATCATCGTTCGAGCGCTCGGACAGCATGCGGGCGAGCCGCAACCGAACGTCCGCGTCGAGCCGATCGGCGACGCGTTGCGCGATCCTGCGCTCCGCGGCGACCAGGGCGTCGGCGCACGCCCGCTCCACGGTCGTTGGTCCGGGAACGATGATCCGCCGCGCCCGCAACTCGTCCAGCAACGCGACGGCCAATGCCTCGTTCGTGCGGGCTACGATGGCGGCGTCGACGCGC
>CAYUKE010000398.1:0-230 GCA_964445185.1 uncultured Geminicoccaceae bacterium | reverse complement strand
ATTCCCTCGAACGGACGGTAGCTGTAGAGCCGCTGCAGGGTGGACGAGTGCTCGTAGTGCGTCTCGGACCGGGCGGCGTAGTCGGCAACCGCCCCGCCCTCCAGACCGAGCTGGACACCCACGAAGGCGAGCATCGCCTGGGGGATCGTCTCGCCCTTCGCTATCAGTCGTCCGGTGTAGCGGAAGGCGCAAAGCTGGAGGGCGAAGCCCAGCCGGTTGCGGTCCCGACG
>CAYUKE010000397.1:0-2913 GCA_964445185.1 uncultured Geminicoccaceae bacterium | reverse complement strand
GCACATGGTCGGCAAGGACATCCTGCGCTTTCACGCCGTCTACTGGCCCGCTTTCCTGATGGCCGCCGGCATCACGCCGCCGCGCCGTGTCTTCGCCCATGGCTGGTGGACCAACGAAGGGCAGAAGATCTCGAAGTCGCTCGGCAACGTTATCGATCCGCACGAGCTTGCACGGCGCTACGGTCTCGATCAGACCCGCTACTTCCTGATGCGCGAGGTGCCGTTCGGTCAGGATGGCGACTTCTCGCACCGGGCGATGGTCCATCGGATGAACTCGGACCTCGCCAACGATTACGGCAACCTCGCGCAACGCTCGCTCTCGATGATCGCCAAGAATTGCGGGGGCGTCGTGCCTGAGCCGCAGAGCCTGCAAGCCGACGACACGCGTCTCCTCGACGCCGCAGCTGCGTTGGTGGGCGAGGTGCGCGCGCACTTGGACGTCCAGGCGTTCCACCGTGCCCTGGAGGCGATCTGGGGCGTGATCGGTGACGCCAACCGCTACGTCGACGCGCAGGCGCCGTGGGCGCTTAGGAAGTCGGACCCGGAGCGCATGGCCAGCGTCCTCTACACGCTCGCGGAGACGGTCCGTCGTCTTGCCATTCTGACCCAGCCGTTCATGCCCGACGCCTCGGCGCGGCTCCTGGATCAACTCGGCGTGGATGCGGGTGCCCGCACCCTCGCGCACGTCGACGACGGCCACCGTCTCGTTCCGGGGAGGGAGCTGCCGGCGCCCCAGGGGATCTTTCCGCGTCACGTCGAGGACGCCGCCTAGGTGTTCGTCGACAGCCACTGCCACCTCGATTACCCGGGCCTGGTCGAGGAGGAGGCCGAGGTGGTCGCACGCGCGGGCCGTGCCGGCGTCGGTTGCCTGCAGACCATCTGCACCCGGCTCGATCGAGCGATCGACGTTCTCGCCTTGGCCGAACGCTACCCCTCGGTCGTCGCTGCAGTCGGCGTCCACCCGCACCATGCGGGCGAGGCGATGCTCACCGACGCAGCACCCATCGTGGCGCTAGCCGACCACCCGAAGATGACCGCTGTCGGCGAGACAGGCCTCGACTTCTTCTATGACAAGAGCCCGCGCGACGCCCAGGAACGGTCGTTTCGGGCCCACATCGAGGCCTGCCGGCAGACCGACCTGCCGCTCGTCGTCCACACCCGCGACGCCGATGCCGACACGCTGCGTGTGCTGGAGGAGGAGCTGGCGCGCGGGCCCTTCACCGGCGTGATCCACTGCTACAGCTCCTCGCGGGCGCTGGGCGAGCGCGCGGTCGAGCTGGGCTTCGGGCTCGGCATCGGCGGGATCGCCACCTTTCCCCGCTCGGCGGACCTGCGCGAGACGTTGAAGGCCCTGCCGCTTGAGCACCTGGTCCTCGAGACCGACGCGCCGTACCTCGCGCCGCCGCCGCACCGCGGCAAACGCAACGAGCCCGCGTACATCCCGCTGATCGCGGAGATCTTGGCGGACACGCTCGACGAGCCGATCGCCGTCGTCGAGGAGGTGACGACCGCGAACTTCTTCAGGCTCTTTCCCAAGGCGCAAGGAGCCCGATGAGGATCACGGTCCTCGGTTGCGGGACGTCGACCGGCGTGCCGATCATTGGCTGCGACTGCGCCGTGTGCCGCTCCGACGACCCGCGCAACAAGCGGCTGCGCTCGTCGGTCCTCGTCGAGGTCGGGGACACCAAGCTCCTCGTCGACACCGGCCCAGACTTGCGGGCCCAGGCGCTCAGGGCTGGGTTCCGCTTCGTCGACGCGATCCTCTTCACCCACAGCCACGCCGACCACCTGCACGGCATCGACGAGACGCGGACGTTCAACATCAGGAAGCAGGCGCCGATCCCGGTCTTCGCCGACCGGCTGACGCTGTGGCACTTGGAGACGCGCTTCGGCTACACGATGCACGGCAACGAAGGCGTCGACGGCTGGTGGCGGCCGGCGCTGATCCCGCACCTCATCGAGGGACCGTTCGACGCGGCGGGCGTGCCGGTGGTGCCGATCCGCCAGCGCCATGGCGGGAGCTGGAGCACGGGCTTCCGCATGGGCCGGTTCGCCTACTCCTCCGACGTCGACGAACTCCCGGAGGAGAGCTTGGCGCTGTTGGAAGACCTCGACCTCTGGATCGTCGACGCGCTGCGCGAACGCCCACACCCGAGCCACAGCCACCTCAAGCGCACACTCGCCTGGATCGAGCGCCTGCGTCCCCGGCGCGCCCTCCTCACCCACATGAACCACGAGGTCGACTACGACACCTGGGCCGCCAAGCTCCCGGCGGGTGTTGAGCCGGCGTATGATGGGCTCGTGCTGGATGTCACCGACCCGTGATCCGTTGCTGGCGGCGCCACGCACCGGCCATTGCCCATTTTCAAAGTTGGGGACGGAAACGCGACCGTCGCGTCAGAGCCGCGCCACGGCCTGCGTCTCGCAAGCGATCCGCGGCCGCGCCCATTGCGCACCCGCACACCTACACCTCAGCTCGACACCAGAGCGGGATCCGATCCTTCTTGATCGAAGGCGCAGGCGCTGAAGTGGTTGGCGCATTCCTTGGTGGGAAAGCTGTCGACGAGTTGTCCGATAGTGTTGCAGAGGCCGTCGACCGTTCGTTCGGCTGCCTTGCAGAGCAGCCCCTTGAGCTTGGCGAAGGCCTGCTCGAACGGGTTGAAGCCTGGGCTTTAGGGCGGAAGGAAGGGCAAGGTTGCGCCCGCTGCTTCGATCAGCGGCCGTGTCGGTGGCCCCTTGAGGCTGGCGTGGTTGTCCAACACGACGACGTCGCCGCCCAGCGCTACATATTCGAGTAGCTCGGCCCGCCGCCGCCCTCGGGCACGATCCAGTTGATGTTCTGCAGCGGGTCCTTGATGTCGCAGGTCTTGCAGTGCACGCAGTTCTGGGCGTTGATCTGGAAGCGCTTCTCAC
>CAYUKE010000396.1:0-2946 GCA_964445185.1 uncultured Geminicoccaceae bacterium | reverse complement strand
GATCCACGGCGTATGTCGTCACGCGAGAAGCGCCCCTGACCTCGAGATCTCGCGCCATCGCATCGAGCGCGTCCTGACGACGGGCGGCGAGGAACAATTCGGCGCCGGCCTGCGCCCGGCTCCTGGCGAACGCCTCGGCGATCGCCGAGGTCGCACCGAAGATCGCGATGCGTTGTAGCGTCGACACGGCGGGCTCCTCACGCAGCCGGGCGGGCGGCGGCAAGGGCAACGTCTGGCCCTCCTACCCGTCGCCAAAACGATGACGAGAACGCCGGGTCGATATGCGCAACGAAGCGAGGCAGCGCGTCGTAGGAGGATTGAAAGAAAGCGCCCGCCATGCGCCCATCCTTCGCCGGATAGATCCGACCGCCCGCCTGCCGCGTGACGGCATCGAGTCGGTCCAACAGCCGCAAGGTTCGCGCGCCGCGATTGGAGAAGTCGAGCGCCAGTGTCGTTCCGCGCATGGGGAAGGACAACAGGCCCGCGGGCTGGTGGTCGCCCATGGTCTTCAGCACCGCCAGAAACGATCCGTCACCGCTCGCGGCGACGGTGTCGAGCAGTTCGCGCACGGCTCCAGCCGCGCTGCTTTCGGGCAGCACGCACTGATATTGGTAGAAGCCCCGGCGACCGTAGAGGCGGTTCCAATCCGCGATGCCGTCGAGGGGGTAGAGGATGTCGCCGACCGGAAGCCGACGAACGCGCCGCTGCCGCGGCCAGAACTGCCGCCAGTAAACCGCGTTGAACGCTCCGATCGTCCAAGGATTGAGCGGCGAAATCGGCGGCGTGAGTGGCATCGCCCGGCGCGGACGGCCGACCTCGGCGAGCTGCACCGGCCCGGCGACATGCTTGGCACGGGAGAACAGGCCGCGGCCGAGCCGCCGCCCACGGGCGAGACAGTCGACCCAGGCGACCGTGTACTCAAAGCTCGAGCTCGACTCTTCGGCGAGCGCGTAGAACGACGCGAGGTCGTCGTAACGAATGTCCTCGCAGGTGACGGCGAAGCCCGGAACCCGACGCAGCTGGATCTCGACCTCGACGATCAGGCCGGTGAGGCCGAGCCCGCCGATGGTCGCGCGAAAGAGGCCGGGGTGCATCGTCGGCGAGCAGTCGAGCGCATGTCCGTCGCTGCGCAGCAGCCGTAGGCAGCGCACGTGATGGCCGAAGCTGCCGAAGCCGTGGTGGTTCTTGCCATGGACGTCGTTGGCGACGGCCCCGCCCAGCGTAACGAACGAGGTCCCCGGACTCACCGGTAGGAACCAGGCCCCGTGGCGCTGTGCGGGCGCCTGACGAGACAGCAGATTGACCAGCTGCGCGAGTGAGACGCCGGCCTGCGCGCGCAGGTGCCCGCGCTCGCGATCGAAGGAGATGAACCGGTCTAGCCGCGCCGTGTCGATAAGGACACCGGTGTCGTTGAGGCACGAGTCGCCGTAGGAGCGGCCTAGCCCATAGGGCAATATCGGGCGATCGGAGCGTTCACGAAAGCGGTCAGCGATGCCGCGCTCGTCTGCCGCCGACCACAGCTCGTGCTCGTAGCGGTGGGCAAGTCCCCACGAGAGCTTGTTGGCCACGGCTACCACGCCAGGAGGATCAACAGGAGCACGAGCGCGCCGAGGCCGAGCGAGACCCGATCCTTGATCGCGAACAGGACCGGATCGTCATCCATGCGGCCGTGGACGGCGAGCCGCCACATTCGCATCAGCCAGAACATCAGCACCGGGAAGATGAACCACAGCCATGCTGGCTGAGCGTAGAGGTTGGTCGGGAAGCGCTCGTTCACCAGATAAACGACGAAGATCAAGCTCGCCGCGATCGCGCTGCCGGCGCCGAACGGCAGCATGAGTGGCAGGTCGAGCGACGAGTAGCCGCGACTGTCGCGCATCGAGGTGTCGTCCGGTGGGATCCGCGCGAGCTCAGCGTAGCGCTTCACGAGCGCGAGGCTGAGGAACAGAAAGATGGAGAAGGTGATCAGCCAGTACGAGAAAGGCGCGCTCGTCAACGTCGTGCCGGCATAGACACGGACGGTGAACAGACTGGCGAGCACCAGAACGTCCAGCATCGGCTGCCGCTTCAGCACCAACGAGTAGGCGACGGTCGCCACGAAGTACCCCAGGCCGGCCAGGGCGAAGCTCCACGACAGGAGCGGTGCCACGGCGGCCGCAACCGCGAGCATCGCCAGCGCAGCGACCACGCCGCTGCGCGCCGACAGCATGCCTGATGCAAACGGCCGACGACGCTTGGTCCGGTGCCGGCGGTCGGCCTCGAGGTCGAGCAGGTCGTTGATCAGATAGCCGACCGAGGCGAGCAAGCCGAACACGAGGAAGCCGACCATGGCCAACACGTAGTCGGTCGGTGCGGCCAGCGGCCCGGCCAACAGCAGCGGCGCGAAGGTAAGCGCGTTCTTCGCCCATTGATGCAGTCGCAACGCTCGAACCCACGTCGTCGGGCCGACCGACGGCGCCGGGAAAGTGCGCTCGACCGTGGCGACGTCGCTCGCTCGACGGACGATATCCTCGCCCCCAACGACCAGCGCGGCATCGGCGTTGCGCCAGATCGGGACATCAACCTTGTCGTTACCGACATAGGCGAAGCAATCACCGAAGCGGGCGCGGATCGCCTTGAGCTTGGCGGTGCCGCTCAGGTTGGTCTCGCCATCGCTGCCCTCGGCGTAGTCGAAAACGCCGAGATGATCGGCAACGCCGCTGACGATGCGCTGATCGGCGGCGGAGAACAGGGCGATCTCGCGACCGGCGGCCCGCTCGGCGCGGATGTAGGCAAGGAGTTCCTCGTCATAGGGGAGCAAGGCCGGGTCGATCCTGCCAATGGCAGCGACCCTCTGCTTGAAGAGCGCCTTGCCGGAGGGCAACGACCAGGCCGCTACGGCCAGTCTCCCCGGGGCCCGCGTCAGCGCGGCCAGCAGGCTCTCGTGCAGGCTGTCGCTGCGGAGTA
>CAYUKE010000395.1:0-2949 GCA_964445185.1 uncultured Geminicoccaceae bacterium | reverse complement strand
GGGTTCGGAACCTTGAGCGCGAGATCGCCAACTTGGCGCGTAAGGCGACCAAGTCGATTCTTGTCGACGATAAGAAGCAGGTGAAGATTACCCGTCGCAATCTCGACAAGCTGGCGGGCGTCCGCCGCTTCCGCTTCGGCGAGGCGGAGGCGGAGGATCTGGTCGGCGTCTCGACCGGTCTCGCCTGGACCGAGGTCGGTGGCGAATTGCTGTCGATCGAGTCGGTCATGCTGCCCGGCAAGGGCAAGATCACGATGACCGGCAAGCTCGGCGACGTGATGCAGGAATCGGTTCAGGCAGCGAAGTCGTACGTGCGGTCGAAAGCCGTTTCGTTGGGGATCAAGCCGCCAACGTTCGAACAGACCGATATCCATGTCCACGTGCCCGAGGGAGCGACGCCGAAGGATGGACCGTCCGCCGGTGTGGCGATGGCGACCTCGATCGTCTCCGTGCTGACCCGCATTCCGATTCGCCGCGATGTGGCGATGACCGGCGAGATCACGCTGCGCGGCCGGGTCCTGGCCATCGGCGGCCTCAAGGAGAAGCTGCTTGCAGCTTTGCGCGGCGGGCTCGGAACGGTGCTCATCCCGCAGGAGAACGAGAAAGACCTGGCCGAGATCCCGGACAATGTGAAGAAGGGGCTGCGCATCGTCCCGGTCGCCAACATGGACGCCGTCCTGCAGGAGGCGTTGGTGCGTGAGCCCGAAGCCATCGAGTGGGTCGATGTCGAGCCGGAAGCGCTCGCCAAGCCTGATGTGGCCGCCCCGCTGCCGAACTGAGGGTAAGCCCCGCCGCCGGACGAGCGATCGTCCGGCGGCGACGGGCACGACGAAGTCCGCGCGGACTCATACGGGCTGTTCGGGCCGTGCTGCGGGGCCATGGTGGCCACCCGCGGCGTGGTGCCGAAGGGCCGGGATAGGCGCTTGCTGAGGGCAATCGTCGGCGTGAGTCGCCAACGGAATCTGTAATCACCGTGAACGAGTACATGTCCCCGCTAAGGGCGCGGATTTGCAACGATCGCCGCCCGATGCGGCGGAAGAGGCGTTTTTCCCCGGATTCCGCCAGTTTTGCACGCGCAAGAGATTGACGCTCTCGAATTCCTGTCGTTAGGGTTTCCTAGGAATTCGCGGATTCCTTGATCGGGAACTTCCAGGGGGTTTGAGCGTGAACAAAAATGATCTGGTCGCGAAGGTTGCTGGTAGCAGCGGTCTGTCTAAGCAGGACGCGACCAAGGCGGTCGATGCCGTCCTCGATTCCATCACCGACGCCTTGAAGGATGGCGATGAGGTGCGGCTCGTCGGCTTCGGCACCTTTGCCGTCACCGAGCGTGAGGCGACCACTGGCCGGAACCCGCGCACCGGTGAGCAGATTGACATTCCGGCGTCGAAGTCGCCGCGCTTCCGTCCCGGCAAACAGTTGAAGGACGCCTTGAACGCCTGATAATCTCCGCGTCCATGGTGCGGGCGGAAGGGTTCGAACCTCCGACACCGGCGGTGTAAACGCCGTGCTCTTCCGCTGAGCTACGCCCGCGCACCGCCAGCCCTAACCTGCCGACGCCGTCTGCTCAAGCTTGAGCGAGCTGGCTCCTGCGCTTGACAGCCCCGGGTGCGCTCCCTACACCACGCGGACCTCGATTCAGGGGGTGTAGCTCAGTCGGTTAGAGCGCTGGCCTGTCACGCCAGAGGCCGCGGGTTCGAGTCCCGTCACTCCCGCCATCACTTGTGATTTCCAAGCCGTCGAAGCGCCAGCACCGCCGCTCAGCGACGATAGCTGCGGGTTTGGAACGTGGGCGTGCGTGCCCGCGAGGGGGCTATGCCACGCGCGGTTCCGTCGCTATCGCGGATGATGCCACCACCGGTCCGGTTTGGGACGACGGTGCCAGCCGCCCGTCCGTCCGTCTCGCGGGCGATGCCGCGCCCACGTCCGTCACCCGCATCGTGGAAACCACGAAACGTGCCGCCGCTGTCTCGCAGGGGCGCGCGGTCCGGGACTTGGTTGGTCGCCGCCGGCGAGGGCGGCGACACGGCGCCGGGACCGCTCCGCGTGCTCGGGAAGATCCGTTCTTCGGCGGTCGCCACGCTGGTCGAAACCGCGCCGACAAGAGCCGCGATTGCCAACAGCCGCCATCCTCGCATCGTCTTCTCCCCCTCCTTGTAGGGCCTAAAATATGAGCCACCCGCGCGCGTTCTCTGCTAGATCTTCGCCGCTGCGGCCATCACACCTGCGACATGACCGCCGCTGAGCGATGATGGCCTTGGACATACGATAGCAGAGGCGGTCGCGCGGCGGCTGCCCCGCGCGCCTGCTTCCGCGGACCGGGAACGACACGCGATGCTCGAAGAGTACCTGCCGATCCTCATTTTCTTGGCGCTCGCGATCGCGCTCGCCACCGTCATCATGGTGTCGACGCTGGTGCTCGCCCGACAGAACCCGGACAGTGACAAGCTCGCGCCCTACGAATGCGGCTTCGAGGCATTTGAAGACGCGCGCGGCAAGTTTGACGTTCGGTTCTACCTCGTCGCCATCCTCTTCATCATCTTCGATCTGGAAGTCGCGTTCCTCTTTCCGTGGGCGGTTTCGCTCGGCGAGATCGGCCTTGCCGGTTTCTGGTCGATGATGCTCTTTCTCGGCGTGCTGACGGTCGGCTTCATCTACGAGTGGAAAAAGGGAGCGCTCGAATGGGAGTGACGCAACCGGCCGTGGCCATGCCGGCCGGCCGCAACCTCTTCGAGGACGTCGATGCCGGTCTCAAGGATCAGGGCTTCTTCGTCACCAAGATGAACGACCTGATCGGCTGGGCGCGGTCGTCGTCGCTTTGGCCGATGACGTTCGGTCTCGCCTGCTGCGCCGTCGAGATGATGCACGCGGCGGCGAGCCGCTACGACCTCGACCGGTTTGGCCTGGTCTTCCGGCCGAGCCCGCGCCAATCCGACGTGATGATCGTCGCCG
>CAYUKE010000394.1:0-2950 GCA_964445185.1 uncultured Geminicoccaceae bacterium | reverse complement strand
AACGGGCTCGTTTTTGAGACCGCCGGGGCGGGTGACGGCGGTGGTTTCAACGTCGCCAGCATTGGCGATATCAACGGTGACGACGTTGACGACGTGGCGATCAGCGTGTCGTCCGCTAGCCCTAACGACCTGACCGGCGCCGGCATTACCTTTGTTGTTTTCGGCAATCCAGAGGGCTTTCCGGCCAGCGCGATTGTCTTGGATGATCTCGACGGCACCAACGGCTTCATGTTGACCGGGATCGACATCTTCGACGAGAGCGGGGCCGCCATTGACGGTGCCGGCGACGTCAACGGTGATGGCATCGACGATCTCATCATCGGCGCCCCTGATGCCGATGGCGAAAACTCCCGTGATAATATTGGCGAGAGTTACGTGATCTTCGGTCGGACGGACGGTTTTGAGGCAGTGATTCCCCTTGCGAGTCTCGATGGCGACAACGGTGTCATTCTCGAAGGCGTTGCGGCGCAAGACAGGAGTGGCAGCGCGGTTGCCGGCTTCGGCGATGTGAATGGCGATGGCGGCGACGACGTGGGCATTGGTGCGCCGAACGCGGAGAGCCGCAGCGGCGAAAGCTATATCGTCTTCGGTGCGTCGCGTGACGCGATGGTCGGTGAGGTCGTGCTCGCCATCAATGTCGGCGGCCAGGCCCTGATCCAGGACGACATCGGCTTCGCTGAAGATCAGTTCTTTGTCGGCGACGAAACACAGAACTACACCGATGACGCCAGAGGCAATGGCCTGCAACCCGTCTTCGCTGACACCGTCTATGCAACCGAACGCTTCGGCAGCGTCGTCGACTATGCTTTGCAGGTGGCGCCTGGAACCTACACCGTCGAGCTGCTTTTCTCTGAGATCTGGGCGCCCAGCGCTGGTGATCGCATCTTCAGCATCACCGTGGAAGGTAAAGTCGTCGCTCCCGCCTACGACATTCTTGAGGTAACCAGCGGCAACATCAATGAAACCGCCGTACTAACCCTCGACAATGTCGCGACGGATCAGTCCGGCGACAGCGACCTTCTTGAGATTGCCCTTACCGCCGAGATCTACAACGCCAAGCTCAGCGGCATCGTCGTGCGGGAAAGCCTAGCGGAGCCGGTAGACGCCGCCGCGGCGACCGACGAGGATCCCGCTGGTAGCGACGACCATCGTGCTGCTCCTCCGGAGGTCGATCTTTTCTCCCCCTGAGCGGCCCCAGAATAGCACGTGGCTAGGGACGGCTCCCGCGTAAACGTCAACCACGGCCTCCAGCAACGTCTCATCCGACGACCGCCAATAGCCGAACTGCCGCGCCGGGACGCTTGCGGCTCAGATAGCGCTCAAGCGACTGCTTCGGCCTACGACAATGGCCGCACAGCACTCCTCGCGAGCGACCCATTCCCAGCCTATGGGCGTGTAGACGGACACCACAACCTGGCCGCTTTGAAGCGGGTCGTGTCCCCCCGCATGGTGTAGCTGACGGCGGCACCGAAGCTTCGGTGGGTTGCGTCGATCAGCCTTCGAGTAAGGGAAGACTGATGGCGGGATCATCGCTCAGGGGCGCGATCGTTTCCAGGGTCATGTAGCGGGCACGCTGAACGGCCCACTCGTCGGACTGTTCGAGCAAGATCGCGCCGACGAGGCGGACGATGGCCTCCTCGTTTGAGAAGATGCCGACGACATCGGTGCGCCGCTTGATCTCGCCATTGAGCCGTTCGAGCGGGTTCACCGAGTGGATCTTGGTGCGGTGATCGCGCGGGAAGCTCATGTAGGCCAAGACGTCGCCCTCGGCCTCGTCCATCAACGCCGAGAGCTTCGGCAGGGACGGTCGGAGCTGGTCGGCGACGGCGCGCCACTGGGTCTTGGCGGCCTGCTCGTTATCCTGCGCGAAGGCCGTTGCGATGAAGGCGGCAACAACCCGGCGGCCGCGCTTGCCCGCATGCGCCAGGGCATTCCTCGTGAAGTGCACGCGGCACCGCTGCCACGTGGCGTTGAAGACCTTGGCGACGGCGGCCTTGAGGCCCTCATGCGCGTCGGAGACAACCAGCTTCACGCCACGCAAGCCGCGGCGCGCCAGCTTGCGGAAGAACGCCGTCCAGAACGTCTCGGCCTCCGATGGGCCGATGTCGAGGCCCAGGACTTCGCGCCGGCCGTCACCGTTGACGCCGACCGCGATGATGACGGCAACCGAGACGACGCGGTGGTTCTGGCGAACCTTCACGTAAGTGGCGTCGACCCAAAGGTACGGCCAGTCGCCTTCGAGCGGGCGGTCGAGGAAGACCTTTACCCGCTCGTCGATCTCCTCACAGAGCCGGCTGACTTGGCTCTTCGAGATGCCGTCGATGCCCAGCGCCTTCACCAGATCGTCCACCGAACGGGTCGATATCCCTTGGATGTAGGCCTCCTGCACCACGGCGGTGAGCGCCTTCTCGGCCATCCGCCTGGGCTCGAGAAAGCCGGGCAAGTAGGACCCCTTGCGCAGCTTCGGGATACGCAGCTCGACGGTGCCGGCTCGGGTATGCCAGTCGCGCTCGCGATAGCCGTTGAGCTGGGCCTTCCGCGCCGCGCTCTTCTCGACGTAGCCGGCGCCGGCGAGTTCACCCACCTCCAGCTCCATCAGCCGCTCGGCGGCGAAGCAGATCATCTCGCGCAACAGGTCGGCGTCCGCGGTCTTCTCCAAGAGCCCGCGCAGGCTCATCATCGTCTCGGTCATCGAGGTCACTCCGGTTCAGGTTGGTCCAGCAACCCGACCCATACCGGAAACCTCGGTGACCGCCGCGCCGGCGCCCGTCCCATACAGCGCCACGTGAAGCGCGCGCACCGCCGCCGACGCTATCCGCCAGCTACACCATCAATTGGGACGTGACCCCCCGCAGCCAAGGCGAGGCGCACACCTCCGCGGATGTCTCGTGGGCACCTTCTTCTGTCATCGGGCGGTTTGAGCCAAGGGTTTGTTGAGCATGGGCGGGGC
>CAYUKE010000393.1:0-2953 GCA_964445185.1 uncultured Geminicoccaceae bacterium | reverse complement strand
GAGCGGCTACTTCGATGCTCTGATTTTCGATCTAGCCACCGACGGCCCGAAACGCGTCGGCTCCGACCGCTTCGCAACGATCGAGGTCTTCGACGAGCCCACCGACCGGATCGCGTTCTCTGGGACCGTCGTGGAGCCGGGTGAGACGGTGACCGTCCGCGTAACGATCACCGACCACTCGCCGCGTTCAAGCTTCTATCTGATCCAACGACGCGATGCGCCGCTGGCAGCCCTGGACCGTCGCTAAGCAAACGTTCAACGACAGCCCTCTCACCTGTGCCTAGGGTCGTTCACCGGAGTGGATCATGCGTGCCGCAAGCCTTGCTCTCGCCGCCCTCATAGCGCTGAGCGTCACCAGCAACGGCAACGCCCTCGAGGCGACGCAGCTGCACCTGACCGAGCAAGCGACGCGCGAGGTCGCGAGCGACATCTACGTCGCGAGCCTCGACGCGCGCGGCGAAAGCGACGCCGCCGACGCGGCGCAAATAGCGGTCAACGAGCTGATGGCGGCGGCCGTCGACAGGGCAGAGGCAGTCGAGAGCGTCACGGCGACGACCCTTGCCTATCAGGTGATCGCCCCGCGCCCCACCGACGAGCAGCGAGCGTGGGTCGCCATTCAGAGCCTGCGCCTCGAGACGACCGAGCGTGACGCGCTGGTGTCGCTCGTCGGGGACCTCCAGGGTCTCGGGCTCGCCGTGCGCCATCTCGGCACCCAGCTCTCCGCCACCGCTGCCCGCGAGGTTCGCGACGAGCTCACCCTTGAGGCGCTCGCCACGCTCGGCGAGCGCGCCGCCATGACGGCCGCAACGCTCGGCCTCCGTCACGACGGCTGGATCGCGATCACCGTCGACGGCGCGCGGCCGATGCCGCGACCGGTGCTCGCCGATGCCGCGACGTTCGAATCCGCGCGAGCAGCGCCGCCGGTGATGACCGAAGGCGTTACCCAAGTCCGTGTCGCCGTGACAGCGACCGCCCGCCTCGTCCCCTGAGCCTACTCGCCGGCAGCGGCGAGCGCCTCGCGCGCCGTCAGTGAGAGGTTCAGGTTCAGCTCCTTGAGCTGACGCTCGCCAACGATCGACGGCGCCCCGAGCACCAGCTCCTCCGCTCGCTGGTTCAGCGGGAAGGCCGTGACCTCGCGCAGGTTCTCGGTTTCGGCGAGCAGCATGACGATGCGGTCGATCCCGGGGGCGATGCCACCGTGGGGCGGCGCGCCGAAGTGCAGCGCGCGGAACATGCCGCCGAAGCGCTCTTCGAGAACGGCGCGATCGTAGCCGGCAATCTCAAAAGCGCGCGCCATGATGTCGGGACGGTGGTTACGAATGGCGCCCGAACTCAACTCGACGCCGTTGCAGACGATATCATACTGGAAGGCGAGAACATCGAGCGGATCCTTGGTCTCCAGTGCCTCAAGCCCCCCTTGCGGCATCGAGAACGGGTTGTGGGAGAAGGCGACGGCCTTCGCTTCCTCGTCCCACTCGAACATCGGGAAGTCGACGATCCAGCAGAAGCGGAACGTGTCCGCCTCGATCAGGCCAAGCTCCGTGCCGAGCCGCTTGCGCACCTCGCCTGCGAGCGCCGCCGCCTTCGCCTCCTTGTCACAGGCAAAGAAGACCGCATCGCCATCGGCAAGGCCGCAGCGGTCGCGGAGCGCCTCCAGACGAGGCGCGTCGAGGAACTTGGCGACCGGACCCTTCGCCTCGCCGTCCTGAAACTGGATGTAGCCGAGCCCCGGCGCCCCCAAGCTCTGCGCGAAGGCGATCATGCCGTCGAAGAAGCTGCGCGGACGGCCGACGGCACCGGGGGCGGGAATCGCGCGGACGACAGCACCCTTGGCAACCGCGCCAGCGAACACCTTGAAGTCGCTGCCTGCGAACACGTCGGCAACCTCTGCGCAGGCGATCGGGATGCGGAGATCGGGCTTGTCCACGCCGTATCGCAACATCGCCTCGCGATAGGGGATGCGCGGAAAGGGCGTTTCCACGGCGCGGGCTGAGAACTCCCGAAAGACACCGGCGATCACCGGCTCGACCGCCTGGAACACGTCCTCCTGTTCGACGAACGCCATCTCTAGATCGAGCTGATAGAACTCGCCGGGCGATCGATCGGCGCGCGCGTCCTCGTCGCGGAAGCAGGGCGCGATCTGAAAGTACCGGTCGAAGCCCGACATCATGAAGAGCTGCTTGTATTGCTGCGGCGCCTGCGGCAGCGCGTAGAAACGGCCCGGATGCAGGCGGGACGGGACGAGAAAATCCCGCGCGCCTTCGGGCGAGCTTGCGGTCAGGATTGGCGTCTGGAACTCAACGAAGCCCTGCGCCTCCATCCGCCGACGGATCGACGCGATGACCTGCGAGCGCAGCAAGATGTTGGCGTGCATCCGCTCGCGGCGCAGGTCGAGAAAGCGGTATTTGAGCCGCGTTTCCTCAGGGTAGTCCCGGTCGCTGTTGACCTCGAGCGGAAGCGGCTCGGCCGCCGACGCGACGTCGATGGTCGCGCAACGCACTTCGATGGCCCCGGTCGCCAGGCTCGGGTTCACGGTCTCTGGCGACCGCGCTAGCACGGCGCCGGTGACCGTGACCACGCTCTCGACACGCAGCCCCTCGGCGACGGAGAACGTTGGGCTCTCCGGTTGGAAGACGATCTGCGTCAGGCCGAAATGATCGCGGATATCCAAGAAGAGGAGTTGGCCGTGATCGCGCTTGCGGTGCACCCAGCCGCTGAGACGCACGGTCTGGCCGACATGCTCGGCACGAAGCGCCGCGCAGTGGTGGGTCCGATAGGGGTGCATGGAAGGTCCTCGCTTGGGGTCGCAGAGCGGCGGCCTCAGTCGCCACGCCGCCCCAGCCCTGTCAAGCCGCCGCACCTGCCCGTGGACTTGCGCGCTGCCTCCGCTATCTACGCAGCTTCGCCTCCTTCTTGCGGATCACATGAGCCTCATCACCGACACCGCCGCGCT
>CAYUKE010000392.1:0-2956 GCA_964445185.1 uncultured Geminicoccaceae bacterium | reverse complement strand
ATGTATCCCCGGCCCCGCGGTGCGCGGGCGGGCGCCCGCGGGCGCGACGCTGGGCGGCATCACCGCTGCCACGCCCGCCGTCGCGCACACCGAAAGCCTCGTCGACGAGGTCGTCGAGCGTGGCGTCCTGCGCGTCGGCGTCGGCAACTTCGTGCCCTGGGTCTTCCGCTCCAAGACGGGTGAGGTTGTCGGCTTCGAGGTCGACGTCGCGACCAAGCTCGCCGAGGACATGGGGGTCGAGGTCGAGTTCGTGCCGACGGTCTGGGACGGCATGATCCCAGCGCTTCTCGCCGGCAACTTTGACGTCATCATTTCCGGCATGTCGCTCCGGCCGGACCGTATGCTCCGGGTGAACTTCACCGTCCCTTATGCGAGCTCCGGCAACATGCTGGCGGCGAGCGTCGAGCGCATGCCCGACAGCGTGAGCCTCGCTGATTTCAACAGCGACGCGGTGACCGTTGCGGCCGTCCGCGGCAGCACCGCAGCGAGCGCCGTCCAGGCGGAGCTGCCCGAGGCTCGGCTGATCCAGTTCGACGCCGAGGCGGACGTGCTGCAGGAGGTGCTCAACGGCAATGCCGACGCCTTCGTCGCCGCCGTGCCCAAGCCTGCCACCGACGTCGCCGCGCATCCTGAGCAGCTTTACTTGCCCGTGCCGGAGACGTTCCAGGGGACGCTCGAAGCGTTCGCCCTCCGCAAGGGCGACGCGGACGCCCTCAACTACCTGAACAGCTGGGTCCTTCTCAACAACGCCAACGGGTTCCTCGAGGAACGCTGGCGTTATTGGTTCACCACCACCGAGTGGGCGGACCAGCTCCCCGAATAGGGACACGACCGGGCTCCACCGCCGGTGGGGCCCGGTCGGTGACGCGAGGATCGAAGCGATGCGCTCGCCGCGAGGCCGACGGCGCCCGACGCTACTCGACGTCGTGCTCGTCCTGCTGCTCGCCGCCGCCCTGTACTGGCTGTGGCAGCGGTTGCAGACCGAACTCGTCTACAACTGGAACTGGGGCATCATCCCCGGCTACTTTCTCTTCATCGATGCCGACACTGGGACCTGGCGCACGAACCTGCTTCTGGACGGTTTGCTGACGACCGTTCGCATGACGATCTGGGCGGGTATCCTCGCGCTCGTCCTCGGCACCCTCCTCGCTATCGCGCGCATCTCGACTTGGCCGAGTATCCGCTGGCTAGCCCGGACCTACGTCGAGCTCGTACGCAATACGCCGCCGCTGATCTTCATCTTCATTTTCTTCTTCTTCCTTTCCGGACCGCTGGTCGAGCTGTTCGGCATCGCCGATTGGGCGCGCGAATTGAGTGGGTTCTGGCGAGCTTTTGTCGAGCTATTGTTCGGCCCGGCTAACCTGTTCGCAAACTTCGTCACCGGGACCATCTGCCTCGCACTGTTCGAGGCGGCCTATGTCGGCGAGATCATTCGCGCCGGCATCCAAAGCATTTCCCGCGGGCAGTGGGAGGCGGGCCAGTCGTTGGGGCTTTCCCGCCGGCAGAGCCTGCGCCTCGTCGTCCTGCCGCAGGCGGTGCGCCGTATCCTGCCTCCACTCACCGGCCAGCTGATTTCGTTGGTCAAGGACAGCTCGATCGTCAGCCTGATCTCGGTGCAGGAGCTGACCTTCGCGGGCCAGCAGATCAGCGTGGCGACGCGCAAGGTGTTCGAGATCTGGCTGACGGTTGCCGCGCTCTACTTCGCCATCTGCTTCACGCTGTCGCTCGTCTCGCGGCAGCTAGAGCGGCGTTTCGGACGCGGCGGGCACTGATGACCGACGGCACGACCTCGAGGGTCAGGCGCGCCGGCGCAGGCGCTCGCTCCAGGCGTCGTGTCCCGGAGGCAACGCCAGCATTTTTTGTGTCAGTGATTGAAGCGTGTTTTTGTCGCATGCTGCGGAGTGGCCGCAGATGGAACTTAGGGTGTATAAATCACGGACGTCACATATGTCTGATGAGGGAGATGTGGCCATGGTGGCCCTTATGGATACGGCGACGTCGTTGCCCACGCTGCTCGACGGTTTCGTTCGGGTGCAGCATGAAGCTGTCGCCGCGTGCCGCGCCGCCGTGCCGCTGCTCTCGGGACCGGACGAGCGCGCGCTGGTGCTTGGCCTTCGTCAGGACAGCGAGAGCCACCTGAACGAGCTGCGCCGCATGGCGGCCCTGCACGGCCTTGCTGTTACCGACCGGGGGACGCCACACGAGGCGCAGACGATCGGTCGCATCCGCCTCGCCCATCGCCGCGGCGGCGACGCTGAGGTTCTCCAGGCGCTAGCGCGTGGGCTGCGCGACGCGGTGAGCGCCTACGAGCGCGCCTTCCGCAACACGGCGCTGACGGAGACCACGCTGCCGATCGTGCAGCGTGCTGCGGCTGACCTGAAGCGGCACTGCGCACGTCTCGGCGACGCAGCGCGTCTCGCCGCCTGACATCAACCTTAGCGTTTCGGTTCACGGGCAATTCACGGCGCCCGTGGACCATGCGGGCGATCACGACACTCATTGGAGGTTATGAATGTCGATCGCTGCGCTGTGGCTCGTTGCCGCGTCCGTTACCGGACTGAGCCTGGTAGGAGCCGCAAGCTTCGGACCCGCGACGGCTGCTGATGCCGGGGTTGCCGACCCCCTGCAGGCGGCCGCACAGGCGGATTACTCAGAAGGCTACGCGCCCCTCGTCAGAGCCGTCCTGCCCGCCGTTGTCGCGGTCCGCGTCGAGGCGGAGACGCCGCCGATGGCGTCGGATGGCGAATCCGGTCAAGACCTGCGGGAGTTCTTCGAGCGTTTCTTCGGGACCCCAAACGGTCCGGGTAGCCCGCCACAGAACGACGCTCCGGCCGTCGGGTTGGGCTCCGGTTTCATTATTGATCCTGAGGGTTTGGTTGTCACCAACGCCCACGTCGTCGGTTCCACGTCGGTTGCCGTCGAAGTTCAGCTTGCCGATGGCGGCTGGGTCGAGGCG
>CAYUKE010000391.1:0-2961 GCA_964445185.1 uncultured Geminicoccaceae bacterium | reverse complement strand
AGCATCGCCGAGACCACGCGCTGCACCCTGCTTCGCGGCGTCGACGGCACCTCCGTCGCGACGGGTGAGCACCTGATGGCGGCACTCGCCGCCTGGGGCATCGACAATATCGAGGTCGCGCTGGATGGGCCGGAAGTTCCCGCGATGGACGGTAGCGCGCGGCCATTCTTCTTCCTGCTGGGCTGCGCCGGCATTGTCGAGCAGGAGCAGCCGCGCCGATACATCGAGATCCTGCACCCGATCACGGTCGCCGATGGTGATCGCTCGGCGTCGTTGCGCCCGTCCGATGGCTTCGCCGTGGACATGACCATCGACTTTGCCCACCCGGTCATTGGCGTGCAGCGGATCACGCTTGATATCGACGGCCCAGCGTTCGGGCGGGAGCTGGCGGGTGCCCGCACGTTCGGCTTCGCCGAAGACGTCGCCACCTTGCGGGCGAAGGGGCTGGCCCGCGGGGGTTCTCTCGAGAATGCGGTGGTCGTCAGCGAGACTGGTGTCCTCAACCCGGATGGCCTGCGCTGGCCGGATGAATTCGTGCGGCACAAAGCGCTCGATGCCGTCGGCGACCTCTATCTGATGGGCCCGGTGCGCGGACTGTTCGTCGGCCGAGGCAGTGGACACACGCTGCACATGAAGCTTCTCCGCCGTCTTGCCGCGGAGCCCGGCGCGTGGCGCTTGCACGCGGCGGATAGCGATCGGGACGCCGCCGCGATCGCGCAAGTCGCGCAGGTCGGCGCCGACTGACTTGCTCATCCCCCATGATCCGACATGGATCGCAGCGCCCGAAGCACCTCATGAGGTGACCGCGACGCGCAGCCCCATACCGAGCAAGGCAATCAGGAAGAGCCGGCGGAACACCTGATCCGGCAGATGGTCGCGTAGCTTTTCGCCGAGCAGAATCCCGCCCAGCGCGGCGGGGAGCACCATGGCCGACAACAACAGCGGCTCAACCCGCAAGAGCTCGCGGGTTGCCAAGCTTGCCGCCAGCGCGACGCTCAGGACAACGAAGGTGACGCCGAGCGTCTGCACAAGCTCGTCGCGGCGTAGGCGCAAGAGCGTGTAGTAGATCACGCCTGGGACGGCCCAAATGCCGACCATCCCGCACATCAAACCCGCCGAGATGCCAACGCCCGGGGCAAGCAGCGGCTCAAGCCGGCCCGGCGGCGGCAGAGGTGGCAGGACCAGTCCGTAGAGCGCATAGACGCTGAGCACGATACCCAAGAGGGTCGTCAGCAGGTCGGTGTCGACCACGGCGAGGACGCCCGTCCCGAACCAAATGCCGACCACCGTCGTGAGCAGGACTGAACGCTGTCGCCGGAGAATCCGCGCTAGGCTTCCGCCGCGCAACGCCTGGCGGACGTTGGTGACGATGCCGGGGACGATCAGCAGACCGATGGTTGCGGAAAGGCCGAGCACCGGCCCCAGGACCGCGACGACGATGATTGGCATGCCCAGGCCTAGAATGCCCTTGACGACGCCCGCCCCAAAAAAGGCGGCCGCGACGAGCGCGATATGACCTCCGTCCAACATGCCTCATCCGGGTACGCACCCGGCGCGGCGGCCGCCTTCCTGTGATGCGCCGCACCGATCTTAAGCTCGCGTTACCATTAGACCGCGAAACGATGACGCGGGAGACCATTTGCCCTAGGAGTTTTAGGATGTTTGTCCTAAAGCAGTATCGCCTTTCAGTTGATTTCCTGTTGAGCGCTCATCACGATGCGCCCCAGCAGCGGGAGTTGCGGCCATGTGCGCCGACGCCGACAACGTGATCTTTCTGGACGCCTGGGCTAGCCGCAGAGCGTCTCGATCGCAAACACGCTTCCAGCGTGCTCTGGCGGTCCTGGAACCGGCGCAGCGTGAAGCCGTTTTGGCGCTGAGCGACGCGTTCGGAACGCTGGCCGAGAGCTTTTGGCCGGACCTTGCGCCGGCATGGACGGCCGCGCGACGCGAGGACCCGCTTCTGCCGCCGCTGGGAACGCCCCTTGCCGAGCTCGAAGAGGACGCCCTGATCGCGATCTCACTCGAAGCCGGCTACACGCTCGGCACGACGGATCACTTCAAGGCGGTGCTGCCCTATTTCCTCGCCGGCGCGTTCGCGCACCCACTCGAGACGTGGGTCATCGACCCCGACCTGCTCAAGGCCAAGCTGGAGACGTTGGGCTTCGAGAGCTGGCCTGGCGACGAACGACGCCTGGTCGCCTGCGCGCTGCGCCTCTACGCACAACACGAGATTGACCTAGCCGACCGCGACGGCGACGAGGATGACGAAGCGCTCGTGGCGACGCGCGTGTGGGCCGAGGACGTGTTCGCCGCAGCGCGGTGAGCTCATCGCGAGACCGGCGGCCCGTGCCGTAGCGTTTCCACGACGCTCGCAACCGACGCCACCACGCCAGCCCAGCCGCTCGGCGTCCAGCCCAGCGACTGGAGTCGATCCGTCGTCATAAGCCCGATCGGCGGGCCGGACCGAGGCGCCAGTGTGCCGCCCGCGAGCCGCGTGACCGCACGATGCGTGACATAGACATCCGACACGTTGAAAGCGGCGCCGTTGCGCGTTGCGGGCTCGGTCTGGAGCAGCAAGAGCACCGCTGCCGCTAGATCCCGACCATCAACCTCGGTTCCGCCGCGCGCCGGCTGCTGCTCGCCCGCAAGCGATTTAGCGATGACACCGTACCACTTCGTCCGCGCAATCGGCCAGCCAGGCCCATGCACCCCGGTGGCCCGCAGGCTCGACCAAGCTCGCCCCTTGGCTGCCGCGAGAAGCGCGTTCTCAACGGCGAGCTTGTAGGCGCCGTAGAGGGTGTCGGGCGCGACGGGGTGCCCTTCGTCCAGCGGGCGCCCCCAGTGTCGTGGCCCGTAGACCGCGCGGCTCGACAAGAAGACGAAGCGCGGCACAATGAGGACGTCCGCCGCCCCGATCAAGCGCAAGGATCCGTCCAGGTAGGCGCTGAGAAAAGCCGCCCG
>CAYUKE010000390.1:0-2977 GCA_964445185.1 uncultured Geminicoccaceae bacterium | reverse complement strand
AGCGTCGTCGCCCGCACCACTCGTCGCCGCGGCAAAGCCGGCATAGGCTTGGGGGCCCACAGTCCCGGCCAAGTCGACGTTCTCGAAGCTGGCGACGGCTGCGCTGGGCTTGACGTCGCTGTCGGCGACGAAGACGTCCAGCATTTGCGTGCCGGCATCGTAGTCGATCCAGGCGTAGGTCGTCGCACCGTCGTTAAAGTCGCCCGGCACGTCGCGACGCTCGACCGAGGCCGCATTGATCCTGCCGTCGACAACCAGCGCAATCTGATTGCTGCTGAGGTCGGCGCCGGGCTGGAACGTATCGAACGTCACGAAGACGGAGTCCTGGAGCTTGCTTGTGCCGGGTCCGCCGATACCGAGGCGGTTGGCACCATCGCCGATCGCGAGAACGCCGTCCGGGTCATCGTGCAGGCCGAAGGCGAAGCCCTGGCCGCCGCTGCCGCCGCCGGCCTCGAAGGCAAAGTTCGCCCCAAACGACGTATCGCCGGCGATCTCGAGCGGGCTCTCGAACCACGCGCTGCCGACCTGACCCGGCAGAGCCTCGGTCAGGCGCAAACGATCGCCGACGATTGCGGCATTGCCGTTGGTGGCGAACTCGGTCGCGCCGGCGAAGCCCGGAAACGATATCTCCACCGATCCGGGCACGTCGTCTGCGTAGTTGAGGAAGATCGGGTCGGTCACGGGCCCGAGCGGTCGTTGCTGGCCGCTGGGCTGAACGACGCTAGCGACGATCGCCAGCGGCACGCGATCCTCGCCCGCGAAATCGAAAGCTGCCACGCCTGTCAGGTCGAACGACCCCGAGACGTCGATCGGCGCGGTGCCGAGCAACACGTCAACGGTCTGCACCTCGACCGCGTTGTTGGCCGGGAACTCGGACGCCGCCAGCGCATCAAGCTGCGCTTGCAGCTGCGGCGCGTAGGCTTGGTCCGCGGGCGTGCCGTTGAAGAACTCGTTGGTCACCGGCTGGATGAACCCCTTGACGAGCACCACGCGTGCGGTCGCGCCTGGCGGCCCGTCGACCATCACGCTGAGGCCGCTGTCGTCATAGGTGCCCGCGTCACCGGGCACGAGGCCGTTGACGGTCAGATCGACGGCGGGATTGTCGGGGCTCTGCGAGGCGAGCGCGTGCGAGCCGGATTGGTCGCCCATGCCCATGAGCTGGCCCTGTGCGGTGGTGAGGTCGGCGAACGTCGCCGTCACCGTTGAGCCGATGAGCTCGGCGCCTGAGATGCCACCGACGTCCCAAAACGGATCGGTCCCGGAATCCAGGACGGACTTCTCCGCGCCAGCGATGGAATTGGGATCCATGTCGATCGAGAACCGAACGCGCTCGCCCGGCTCGAAGCCGCCGTCGACGTTTGGATCGAACTCAAGGCGAATAGCCTCGTAGCCAGCTTGTCCGCCGATCCCGATGTAGGAGCTGGCATCGGGCGTCACGACGCCGGTCCCTTGATCGACATCGATCTCCAGCCCCTTGCCACCCAGATCACCGGCGATGCTGAAGGGATCGAAAACCGCATCAGCGAAGATCGCCTCGCTGACGTCGATGATCACCTCGCTGATAGGAATTTGCCCGTTGTTGATCAGCGTGAACGACTTGTTGAAAAAGGTGCTGGTTTGAATGTCAGCATCTGGCGTGATCCGGAGAAACACCGCGCCGTCGCCGCTTAGCGGGGGCGGCGTCTGATCGGTAACGGCGAGATCCGCAAACGTGGCTTGAAAGGTACTGGTGGCGTCCTGACCCTCGTTCGTCGCCAGCAGACCGAAAGCGAGACCTGTTGCCACCGCGTCAACGGCGGCGTTCCCCTCGATGGCAGCCAGAACCTGTGTTCCGCTCAGGTCGACCGGCGCCCCGACCTCGGTCCGCGAGCCGCCTCCCTCTGGGTAAGACACACTCGGCGTCGCCGTCGCGGCGGCACGGTCGATCGTCAATGCGAGCACGATCGGCTCCTCGCTCGGCACGTCCAAGAGGCCGGGCGCGTCGATAAAGGAGGTTGCCAGGGTTGTGTCGCCATCCTCAAGCACGATGCGCACTTCGTCCTGGGCGCCGGCGATGAGCGCGATCTCAAGAAAGTCGTCTTGCGAGCCCGCACCCAGATAGCCGCCGATTCGCTGCGAGGCGCCGGTCAGCGTGCCGGGGTTCAGGATCGTCCATTCGACGTCGAACGTCTGCACGCCGGCACCGATCAGTGCGCCGGTCTGGAATAGGAACGTGCCATCGTTCGCGGGACCGCTCGGTGTTCCTTGCCCGACACTCTCGATCACCGTGGTGCCGCCGCCCGAGGCGGTGATGAACTTGACGTTATCTAGCTGGATGTTCTGACCCGGCAGGTCCGACGGCTCCTGAAAGAACACCTCGAAATCGGTGCTGCCGTCGACCATGACCCCGGTCAGACCACCACCATAGCCGCCCAGTCCGGGCAGATTGCCGTCGGAGTTATCGTCGAAGTCCCACAGTAGCGAGGAACCTGGTGCGAGCAGCGTCGCGCGGCCGTTGGCGGGGTCGCGGATGAAGGGGTCGACGGTGTTCAGGAGGCCATCGTCGTCGAAGTCCAGATTGGCCTGGCTCGGCCCATCGCTCGGCGCGAAAACGCGCACCCCGCCACCGAACAGCTCGGCAACCCAGACCGTGCCATCAACACCGGTCGTGACGTCCAGAGGTGTCGCGAGCCCGGTCATGCCGTCGATCACTTCGTAGCTCGCCGCCGTGCCGTCGGCCGAGAGGTCCAACCTACCGACATTGCCGTTGAACTGGGCCACCAGAAGATCGCCCTGGAGGGCGCCGTCGAACTCGTCGGCCGTGTATTCGACGAGCCCGTTGCTCGACGAACCGATGGTGACAAGCGCCGGGCTCTCGTCGCTGGCAAAGGGGATCCGAATGCCCGACTGCGTCAGGCGTGCGGGATCGTCGGTGAACTTCGACGGGTCGATGACGAAGCCAGCCGGAATGCCGAGGATGTCGGGAACGCGTGTCGAT
>CAYUKE010000389.1:0-2980 GCA_964445185.1 uncultured Geminicoccaceae bacterium | reverse complement strand
GTCGTGTAGCGCTTCGCGTGCTCGGCCGCGCCGTAGCCCTCACGAACGGCGAGGAGAAGGTCCTTCGCCGTGACGTCGTCCTGGAGGTCGACGAACGCGCGGCTGCGACCGGGCGATAGCCCGGACGGAAGCTCCCAGACGGGCTCGACCACGTAGGGCGGCGCGCGGCTCTCGACCGCGGGCGCGGCTCGCCCCGGTTCGCCGGTCGCTGCTTGCGCCGCGGCAACGGCCTCTGCCAACGCGCTTGCGAGGCCGAAGGTGCCGTTGGCGGCGCCGACCGCGTACCCGCGCTGACGCGCTTGCGACGGTCTGAAGCCGGCCGTGGTCGGATCGAAGGCGAGCTTGCCGCCGGATTGCGAGAAGAGGGCGACGTTGGCCGACCAGCCGCCCGACACCGCGAGGAGGTCGCAGGCGAGCGTTTCGCGCGGTTTGCCTAAGCCACCTGAACCGTCGAGCGGCGCGACGGTCACGCGCCGGACCCGATGGCGTCCGGCGGTGGCGACGACGGTCGCACGCGTGCGGATCGGAATGCCTGCCTCCGCCGCGCGCACCGCCAGTTCGGGCTCGGGGGATTGCCGAACGTCGACGATGGCCACGACCTCGCAGCCGGCCGCCTGCAGGTCGAAGGCCGTCCGCCAAGCGTCCCCATTGTTGGCGAAGACGACGGCGCGGCGCCCGGCCACCACGCCGAAGCGGTGCAAGAACGTGCGGACGGCGCCAGCCAGCATGATCCCCGGTCGATCGTTGCCGTGAAAGACGAGCGGGCGCTCGATGGCGCCGGTCGCCAGGATCACGTGCCGCGCGCGCACGTGCCAGAGCCGCTGCCGGGGATGGCGGGGATCGCGGGCCGATGGTGCCAGATGGTCCTGGACCACTTCGTGCAGCGTCACCCAATTGTCGTCGTAATAGCCAAGCGCACAGGTTCGCCGCAGCACCGTGACGTCGGTCGAGGATTGCAGCTCGCCGGCCATCGCCGCGATCCACGCCGGCGCCGGTCGACCGTCGATGATGCAGCCGTCCGCTGCTTCGCTCGCCAGCCGGCCGCCGAGCGCAGGCGTCTCCTCGGCAAGGATCACCCTTGCCCCGGTGTCCGCCGCTGCTAGCGCCGCGAGCAAGCCGGTGGCGCCGCCGCCGATGACGAGAACGTCGCAGTGACGGTTGACGTGCTCGTAGCGGTCGGGATCGGGCCCCGGCGGGCAGCGCCCGAGGCCGGCCGCTCGACGAATGGCGGGCTCGAAGGCCATCCAGGTTGCCGGCGGACCCATGAAGGTCTTGTAGTAGAAGCCGGCCGGCAGAAACCGCGCGAACGCGTCGTTGAGCGTGCCGACGTCGAAGGTGAGGGATGGCCAGACGTTCTGCGGAAACGCCTCGAGGCCGTCCCAGAGCTCCAGCTCGGTCGCCCGAACGTTGGGCACGGTCGCCGCGCCCTGGCCCACCTGGACCAACGCCGCTGGGTCATCGCTGCCGGCGCCGACGATGCCGCGCGGGCGATGATACTTGAAGCTCCGCGCAACCATGTGCACGCCGGCTGCCAGCAGCGCGGACGCCAAGGTATCGCCTTGGTAGCCGGTGTAGGCGCGCCCGTCGAAGGTGAAGCGCAGCGGTGAGGTGCGGTCGACCCGACCGCGGTTGGCGGTGCGGAAGGGCTGCGCCGTCACGAGACACCGTCCGTCGGCCTGCTCGACGGCGCGGACCCGTGATCGTCCACGTTCGGGCGAGCTTCGCCCATGGGATAGGTCGCCAAAAACCGATCGGTGGTGGTGTCGCGCAGGGCATTGAACCAGCGCCGACAACCGGCCGCGTGGTACCAGCGCTCGGCCAGCACGCCCTTGGTGTTGGTGCGCATGAAGACGAACTCCGCCCATTCGGCGTCGTTGAGATCGGCGGGTCGTGCCGGACGGACGATGTGCGCTTCGCCGCCATAGGCGAACTCGGTTTGGTCCCGAGCACCGCAATAGGGACAGCGTATGGTCAGCATCCGCGGTAGTCTCCGGCCCTAGTGCGCGACAGCCGCGGCGCCGTGCTCGGCGACCAGCGCGCCGGTGGCAAAGCGATCGACCGCATAGGGCTGGGCCAGCGTGTTCGGTTGGTCGTTAGCGACGAGGTCGGCGAACACGTGCCCCGAGGCCGGCGTCGCCTTCCAGCCACCCGTGCCCCAGCCGCCATTGACGTAGAAGCCCTTGATCTTTGTCTTCGATAGGATCGGGCTGGCGTCAGGGCAGATGTCGACGGTGCCGCCCCAATGGCGCATCAGCTTGAGCCTTGAGAAGGCCGGGAACAGCTCCAGCAGCGCGGCGATCTCCTCCTCGATGACCGCGAAGCTGCCGCGCTGCGTGTAGGCGATGTGCGGGTCGATGCCGGCGCCGATGACAAGCTCGCCCTTGTCCGACTGGCTGCAATAAGCGTGCACGGCATTCGACATCACGACGCATGGCAGAACCGGCTTGATCGGCTCGGAGACCAGGGCCTGGAGCGGGTGACTCTCGATCGGCAAGCGGATGCCGGCCATCGCCGCGACGACGCTTGTGTGCCCGGCGGCGACGCTTGCGATCTTCGGTGTCTTGATGTCGCCGCGCGTCGTGCGCAGGCCACGGACCTCGCCCCGGGCGGCGTCGATGCCGGTGACTTCGCAGTTCTGGACGATGTCGACGCCCATGGCGCTTGCGGCCCGCGCATATCCCCACGCCACCGCGACATGGCGATTGACGCCGCCGGAGCGCTGCAGTGTCGCGCCGATCACCGGAAACCGGGCGTCGGGCGCGATCGAGATCGGCGGGCAGAAGTCTTTGACCTGCTTCGCGTCCAGCCATTCGGCGTCGACTCCGTTCAGTCGGTTCGCCTCGACGCGTCGTTTGAGCTGGCGCATCTCCGCGTCGTCGTGGGCCAGATTCAAGACGCCGCGATGGCTCATCATGATGTTGAAGTTCAGCTCGCGGCCGCGCCCTTTCCAGAGCTGCATGGCGTGGTCGTAGATGGCGGC
>CAYUKE010000388.1:0-2991 GCA_964445185.1 uncultured Geminicoccaceae bacterium | reverse complement strand
ACATTCAATAATTCGAAAACGACATAGGCATAGATGACGACGGAGCAACGATGTCTAGTCCGACCGGCCCCGGGCGGTCACGGGCCAGCGGTCCACCACCTCGCCGTCGCGAACGCAAAGGTAGGCGTCGTGGAGATTGATGGTGGGGTCGCAGTGGGGAAGGCCGAGGAGGACGCGGTCGCCGACCTCCGGCGCCTGATCGGCTGCGATCACAACCTTACCGAACTCGTCGCCGGCACGCTCGTAGTTCAGGCCCGGGGGCCACTGCACCGCCGGTAGCGGGCCGTCGAACGAGAGCGACTTCGAGCCGGCGTCGATCGTTGCGAGCCCTTGATGGTTGGCGCTGACGACCTGGGCGAGCAGGAAGGCCGAGCGTTCGAACGCGGGCGCGTCGGGGCTCAGGGGTGCGTTCGCCGCGTACTCGTCGTCGATGAAGACGTAGGATCCGACCTGGAGATCCGTGAAGACACCTGCGGTCGCGTCCACGGCGAAGGTCCCCGTCCCGCTGCCAGTCACCACCGGACAGGCGAAACCCGCCGCGCCGAGCGCCGCCACCGCCTGCGCGAGCCAAGTTGTCACCTCGAGCGCCGCCGCCGCGCGCCGCTCCGCATCGGCCAGATGCTGGATCGAGCCCGCATAGGCCTGCACGCCGCGAAACCGCAGCCGGCCGCTGGCCTCGACCGCGCCGGCAAGCGCAATGGCGTCAGCCACTGAGCGGACGCCGGTGCGCTGCATGCCCGGGTCGAGGTCGACGAGGACATCGACGGGCGCGGGCACGGCCTCGGCGAGCGTCCGCACGGCATCGGACTGATCGACGACCAGCATCAGGTCGGGCGCCAACGCAACCAGCCGCTGCAACCGGGCGAGCTTGTGGCGCCCGACGACGGGGCTGGTGATCAGCAGCGGGCCCACGCCTGCGGCGGTGAGCGCTTCCGCCTCGCCGAGCTTGGCGCAGCACAGCCCAACGGCGCCGCGCACCAATTGCAGACGAGCGATGTCGGCGGACTTGTGCGTCTTGGCATGGGGGCGGAGACCGACGCGCCAGCCTTCGGCGAAGGTGGCCATGGCGGCAATGTTGCGCTCGAGCGCTGCGCCGTCGACGAGCAGCGCGGGTGTGTCGACGTCAACGGCGCTGAGTTGCGCGAGGCGCGCAAGCTCCTGATCCGCGCCGACCGCCCCCATCAGTGCCAACGCTCAACGTGAAGCTGCGCACAGGATCCCGAAGCTCGAAGTGGCACAATTCTAAGGGGACGAACAACCAGGGAGTGACACCGATGGTCTGCCATCACGGGATGATGCGCCGGGTGCAAGCCGGCCAGGAGAGCGGGCAAAGCCTCCACGACCGCCGCTTCGGCCGGCTCTTTCCCCGCAACCCGATCACGCTGCCGACGGATCTCGACCGCGCCCGCGCGCTCCTGGCGGCGCTCGCTACCAGCATGCGCGACGAGGCCGATCCTCGCGGCCCGGCCGACGCCGGCCAGACCTTCTTCGGGCAGTTTATCGATCATGACGTAACGCTCGACGTAATGTCGCCATTCGGTCGCCCGCTCACCACCGACATCATCAACGTCCGGACGCCGGCGCTCGACCTCGACTGCGTCTTCGGCGCCGGCTCCGAAGGTACGCCGCACCTCTATTCGCAGGCGCACGAGCACTACCTCCTGATCGGCAACCACCGCAACGCCGCTGACCTCGCCCGCACCGCCGAAGAGGTGGCGCTGATCGGCGACCCCCGCAACGACGAGAACGCGTTCGTCGCCGCGGTCCAGGGCCTGTTCATCCGCTTCTACAACATCCTCCTGCACCAACTCGAGCAGAACACCGACGGCATCCGCGCCGCGCTCCAGGACGGTGAGAGCCCGCACGAGGGCGCCGTTCGCCTCGTCCGCTGGCACTACCAGCACGCCGTCCTCCACGAGTTCCTCGGAGCGTTCGTCGACGCGGACGTCCTGGACAAGACGCTGCACACGCTGCGCCACGGCGGCCTGCCCGCGGGCTTCCGCCCCGCCGACGCCTTCATCCCGGCCGAGTTCTCCGTCGCCTCCTTCCGCTTCGGGCACGGCACCGTGCAGAGCGTGTACGAGCTGCGCACGGGCATCAGCCGCCGCCTCTTCCGCAACGCGCCCGGCGACGGCGGGCTGCCGGCCTTCGGCTTCAAGCCGCCGGCCGACGACATCGACCTCAAGCTGTTCTTCGGAACGGCCGCCGAACCCGAGCGTGCGCAGAAGGCCCGGCCGGTTGGCACCAAGATAGCCGCGGAGCTGTTCGACCTGCCCTTCATCGATGACAGCGCGGACCCGAACGACGGCAGCCTAGCGCATCGCAATCTGATCCGCGATCGCTTCACGTTCGAGCTGGCCTCCGGCCAGCAGGCGGCAGCGCAGATGGGCTTCACGCCGATCGATCGCGACGAGGCGACCCGCGCGGCCGGCCTCGATAAGATCCCGCTCTGGTACTACGGGCTGCAGGAGGCGAACCTCGCCGGCGGTAAGCTCGGCCAGGTCGGCGGCACCATCGTCGCCACGGTGCTTGCGCGCCTGCTACGCGAGGACCCGAACTCGGTATGGCATCGCCCCGATTGGGTGCCGCTGGCCGCGGCGCACGGCCGCTTCGGCCTCGGCAACATGGTCGACTTCGTCGATGCCAACGCCGGCACGATCCCGTTCCTCGACGAGCTGGCGCACCCGCGGCCGACCGACTTCCTGACGGTCGGTTGAGACGAGCCTGGCCGGTGGCGTGACACGGCGGATCGCGGCCTTACGGGATGAGCGCGATCTTGCCGACGAACGCCTTGGCCAGGAACAGTTCCTGCGCCCGACGGATCTCCGCCAGTCGGAACGTGGCGGCGATCACCGGGCGCAGGCGCTCGTCGCGGAGATAAGCGAGGAGGTTGGCGAACACGACGTCGTCCTGAAAGACACAGCCGTAGAAGACGAGGTCGTTGAGGTAGAGCGTGCGCAGGTCGAAGCGGACCTGGGGCTCGGCGATGGC
>CAYUKE010000387.1:0-3000 GCA_964445185.1 uncultured Geminicoccaceae bacterium | reverse complement strand
GATCTGCGCGCCGACGGTGTGGCTCGGGTTGAGCGTGTCGTACGGGTTCTGTAAGACCATCTGCAGATAGCCGACCATGGCCTTGTCGCGCCTCTGCACGGGCAGCTGCGCGATGTCGTGGTTGTCGAGCAGCAGCCGTCCCGCGGTCGCCCGCTCCAGGCCCATCATAACCTTGGCGAAGGTCGACTTGCCGCATCCGGACTCGCCGACGATCGCCACTGTTTCCGCCTCGTGGGCGTCGAAATCGAGCTTCTCGTTTGCCTTGACCCAGCGCACGCCCTTGCCGCTGACGAGGGCCGCCAGCGAGCGGTCGCGAATCTCGTAGTACTTCCGCAGCTCCTCGACCTCGAGCACCTTACGGCCGAGCGGGGCTTCCTCGACCTCCTGACGTTTCGGTGCCGCGGCTTCCCAGTCAATCGCCGCGAAGCGACGGCAGCGAGTCTCGTGTCCGGGCTGGCCGTGCACGGGCTCCATGCGGACGAAGCCGTGATCGCAGACGCCTTCTTCGAAGAAGTCGCAGCGCGGCCCGAAATTGCAGCCGTCGGGACGCTCGTGCGGCAGCGGTAGCTGCCCCCGGATCGGCACCAGCGGGCGCGCATATTTGTCGGCACCCGGCAGCGGGATCGAGCTCAGAAGGCCGCGGGTATAGGGGTGACGCATGTGGTCGAAGACCTGGCCGACGGTTCCGACCTCGACGGCCTCGCCCGAGTACATAACCGTGATGCGATCGCAGGTCTCAAGGATCAGCCCGAGATTGTGGCTGATATAGATCATCGAGGTGCCGAGATCGCCGGCGATCTCGGAGATCAGGTCGATGATGCCGGCCTCGACCGTGACATCGAGGGCCGTCGTCGGCTCGTCCAGTAGAAGCAGCGACGGCCCCGAGAGCAAGGCCATCGCGATGACGACCCGCTGCTGCTGGCCACCGGAAATCTGGTGCGGAAACGCGTCCATGATCCGATTCGGGTCGGGCAGTTTGACCCGCTCGAGCATGTCGAGGGCCCGGCGGTGTGCCTCCGCCTCGCCGACATGGTCATGGTGCAGCGGCACTTCCATCAGCTGGCGGCCGATGCGCATGGACGGGTTCAGCGACGCCATCGGCTCCTGGTAGACCATGGCGATCTCGGAGCCACGCAAACGCCGGAGCGCCTCATCGCTCATCGCGGTGAGGTCTTGGCCTTTGAACAGGATCTGACCGTCCACGATGCGGCCGTTGCGACCGAGGTAACGCATCACGGCGAGCGCGACGGTCGACTTGCCGCAACCGGATTCGCCGACGACGCCAACCGTCTCGCCGGGCATCACGCGCAGATTGAAGTCGACGACCGCAGGGATCTCGCCGGCACGCGTGAAGTAGGAGATGCAGAGGTCCTTGCATTCGAGAACGGGCGTGGTCGGGTTGATGTCCACGGGCATCTCTTCAGTCCTTCAACGATATCTCGCGCAGACCGTCGGCCAACAGGTTGAAACCGAGGATCAGGCTCGACACCGACAGGGCCGGGACGAGCAGCATGTACGAGAATTTCCACAGAAGCGCGGTCTTCGCGCTCTCCCGAATCATCAAACCCCAGTCGGGGTCCGGCGGCTGCAGACCCAGACCGAGAAAGGTGAGGGTGGTGATTGCCACCGTCGTGTAGCCGAGCCGGAGGCAGGCATCGACGATAATCGGCCCGCGCACGTTCGGCAGCAGCTCGACGAACATGATCCACAGCGGGTGCTCGCCCCGGGTCTGGGCGGCGAAGACGTAGTCGCGCGTCTTGATGTCGAGCGTCAGGCCGCGAACGATGCGCATGATCGCCGGCGCCGAGGCGAAGGTGACGGCGATGACGATGTTGAACCCGCTCGCCCCCAGATAGTTGAGGATGACGATGAACAGCACCATCACGGGGAACGAGAGGAAGACGTTGGCGATGAACGAAATGATCTCGTCCCACCAGCCGGCGAAATAGCCGGCAAGCAGCCCGAAGACGGTGCCGATGACGTAGGCCACCAACGTCGCCGTGACGCCCCAGACCAGCACACGCTGGCAGCCCCAGATGGCCCGGCTCAGCATATCCCGGCCTTTGAAGTCGGCACCGAGAACGAAGAAGTGATCGCGTGCCTCGGTCATCGGCGCGGCGAACGGCGCGATCGGCTGGTTGGGGTCGATCAGTGGCAGGAACGGCGCGCTGACCGCCATCAAGAGCCAGAAGAAGACGAGCGTCGCGCCGACCAACGCAACCCTGCTCTCCCAGAATGCCCGCAGCGCGAGCGCATACAGGATGATCGTCGCCGGCACCGCCGGGAGGAGGACGTAATCGGCAAGTGCTCCCAGGTCCTGCCCGCCCATCACGTAGATGGTGAGCGGCACCCACATCAACAGCACAAGGGCGACCACAACCCGGGTGCTGGTGGCGCGCTCGAGCAGGCTCGGCGTCGGCAGACCGGCCGCAACGGTAGCCATCTCGCGTCTCCTAGGCGAAGCGGATGCGAGGGTTGAGGAACGTGTAGCCGACGTCCGAGATGATCTGGGACGTGCAGGCGACGATCACCGCGACGAGGGTCGCCGCTTGGACCACATAGATGTCGCCGAAGAGCGCAGCCTCGAGCAGCAGTTTGCCGAAGCCATCGTACTCGAAGAAGACCTCGACGACGACGACGCCGGAAAGGAGCCAGTTAAGCTGCAGAACGACCACCGTGAACGGGGCGATCAACGCGTTCCGCAGCGCGTGGCCCAGGATCACCCGACGATAGGGCAGACCCTTTAAGATCGCGGTGCGGATGTATTGCGAGGTCATCACCTCGGCCATCGAGGCGCGGGTCATGCGGGCGATGTAGCCCATGCCGTAGAGCGCCATGGTCATCACCGGCAGGGCGAAGTTGTAGAACGTCACGCCGTCGCCGCGGCTGGAAGTGGCGGAGGCGGCGGAGGCGTTGAGGTGGAACCACTCGGGCCACCAACTGAGCTCCTGCCCCCATTGCTTGAAGAGCGACGCGAACAGCACCGCGAACACGATGCCG
>CAYUKE010000386.1:0-3002 GCA_964445185.1 uncultured Geminicoccaceae bacterium | reverse complement strand
ACAAAATGGCGCCCGCCTTGCGCCGGGTCTACGACCAGATGGCAGAGCCGCGCTACGTGATCTCGATGGGCTCCTGCGCCAATGGCGGCGGCTATTACCATTACTCCTATTCTGTGGTCCGCGGCTGCGACCGCATCGTGCCTGTCGATCTCTACGTGCCTGGCTGCCCGCCGACGGCTGAAGCGCTCGTCTACGGCATCCTGCAGCTGCAGAAGAAGATCCAGACGTCCGCCACGATCGACCGCTGAGGAGGCGTCATGCCCTGGCAACCGGACGTCGCCGCCTTGAGCGACCTCGCCGACGCGATCGCCCAGGCGTTCCCTGACGACGTTGTCGCCGCGCACGTGATACGCGACGAGCTGACCATCGACATCCAGGCCGGTGCGATCCGCCGGATCCTCTCCTGGCTGCGCGACGAGCCGTCGGCCGAGTTCATCGAGCTCGTCGATCTGTGCGGGGTCGACTACCCGGAGCGCGCGCCGCGCTTCGAGGTCGTCTACCATCTGCTCAGCTTGGCGCGTAATCAGCGTGCGCGGGTCAAGCTGCAGACCGACGAGGATACACCGGTGCCATCCGTGGCCGGTATCTTTCCGACCGCGGGCTGGTTCGAGCGCGAAACCTGGGACATGTATGGCGTGCTGTTCGCCGATCACGACGATCTGCGGCGCCTGCTGACCGATTACGGCTTCGAGGGCCACCCGCTCCGCAAGGACTTTCCGATGACCGGCTTCGTCGAGATGCGCTACGACGAGGAGCAGAAGCGGGTTGTGTACGAGCCGGTGCAGCTCCGCCAGGACTGGCGATCCTTCGACTTCTTGAGCCCCTGGGAGGGCGCGCAGGGCGTCCTGCCGGGCGACGAGAAGGCGACTGGCGGCGCTCCCGAAAAGGCTGGCTGAGGACACCAGACGATGGCCACCGACGTCGACATGCGCAGCTTTACGATGAACTTCGGGCCGCAGCACCCGGCGGCGCACGGTGTGCTGCGCCTGGTGCTGGAGCTCGACGGGGAGGTCATCGAGCGGGCCGACCCGCATATCGGCCTGCTGCATCGCGGTACCGAGAAGCTGATCGAGTATCGCCCCTACATCCAGTCGATCCCGTACTTCGACCGTCTCGACTACACTTCCATGCTTTGCCAAGAGCACAGCTATGTGCTGGCCATGGAGAACCTGATCGGCGTCGAGGTTCCAGAGCGCGCGCTCTGGATCCGTACGCTGATGGATGAGATGACGCGGATCGGCAATCACCTGCTGAACATCACGACCATGGCGCTCGACTGCGGCGCGATGACCCCGCTCCTCTGGGGTTTTGAGGAGCGCGAGAAGACCATGGAGTTCTACGAGCGCATTAGCGGCGCACGGATGCATGCCATCTATTACAGGCGCGGCGGTGTCAACCGCGACATGCCTGATGATTTTGCCGATGATGTGTTGGCGTGGACGGAGAGTTTCCTGAAGTTCGTCGACGACATGGACAATCTGTTGACGGACAATCGCATCTTCCGCCAGCGGACTGTCGATATCGGTGCGGTCAGTGTCGAGGACGCGTATCGCTGGGGCTTCTCCGGCCCGATGCTGCGCGCCTGCGGCGTGCCTTGGGACCTCAGGAAGGCGCAGCCCTACGCCATGTACGCGCACGTCGACTTCGACGTGCCCGTCGGTAGCAATGGCGACTGCTTCGACCGATACCTCTGCCGGGTCGAGGAGATGCGCCAGTCGGTCAACATCATCCGCCAGTGCTTCGAGAAGATGCCGGCCGGTCCGGTGCGCACCGACGACAAGAAGATCACGCCGCCGCCGCGCGCCGAGATGAAGCGCTCGATGGAGGCGCTCATCCATCACTTCAAGCTCTACACCGAGGGCGTGCACGTGCCCGCGGGCGAAACCTACGCGGCGGTGGAGAGCGGCAAGGGTGAGTTCGGCGTGTATCTCGTCTCCGATGGGACCAACCGGCCCTACCGCTGCAAGATTCGTTCGCCCGGCTACGTCCATCTGCAGGCGTTGGACTTCCTGTCGCGCAAGCACCAGCTGGCCGACGTCGTGGCGATCATCGGCTCGATGGACATCGTCTTCGGGGAGATCGACCGATGAGCCTCAGTCCGGATGTCGATAGCTTCGTCTTCACGGCGGAGAACGACGAGGCGGCCCAGGCGCACATCGCGAAGTTCCCGGCGGAACGGCAAGCCAGCGCCGTCCTTCCCCTCCTGCACATCGCCCAGGCGCAGCATGGCGGGTGGCTGCCGCGCGCGGCGCTCGACTACGTCGCCGACTATCTCAGCATGCCGCGGATTCGCGTCTACGAGGTCGCGTCGTTCTACGACATGTTCAACACCGAGCCGACGGCGCCCTGCCAGGTGCGCATCTGCACGACGACGCCATGCTGGCTTTGTGGTTCGAGCGACATCGTCGCGGCCGTTGAGGCGGCGTTAGGTTGCGAGGTTGGCGCGAACACCGCGGACGGCCGCTTTTACCTGCGCGAGTTCGAGTGCCTTGGTGCCTGCGCCAACGCGCCGATGATGTGGATCGACGACGACTATTACGAGGATCTGACGCCCGAGACAGCGACCGCGATCATCGAAGCGCTCATCCGCGGCGAGCGGCCGACACCGGGGCCACAGTCGGGGCGCAGGGTGGCGATGCCCGCGGGCGGCAAGACGACGCTTCTGGAGGTCTGACGTGCTGCAGGATAGGGACCGCATCTTCACCGACATCTACGGCGAGCGGGGTCCGGGGCTCGGCGAGGCGAAGGCTCGCGGCGACTACGACGGATTCAAGGATCTGATCCTGCTCGGCCGCGAGGCGATCGTCGACACGGTCAAGAAGTCGGGCCTGCGCGGCCGCGGTGGGGCTGGTTTCCCGACGGGTCTCAAATGGTCGTTCATGCCGAAGCAGACCGATGGCGGACCCGTTTACCTGGTCGTCAACGCCGATGAGAGCGAGCCCGGCACTTGCAAGGACCGCGAGATCATGCGGCACGAGCCGCACAAGCTCATCGAAGGCTGC
>CAYUKE010000385.1:0-3021 GCA_964445185.1 uncultured Geminicoccaceae bacterium | reverse complement strand
GGGGGCGCCGATCGCTGCCGACGCCCGGGTCCACGACCGCCAGGACGACGTCGGACGGCCGTGCGAAATGGGCTTCGGCAGCGAGCAGGTACGCCGAGCGCTGAGGATCGAACGCTGGCGCGTGCGCCGTAAGCGTGAGGACGGGCACCTCAGGTGCAGCGCGTCTGAGGGCCGCCTCCATCTGCCCCATATAGGACGCGCGCGCCCCAAAATCGGTGAAGAGGAGGATCATGCGAGGTGCGTCTCCAAGATCCACCAATCGGGGCGTTCTCCGCGCAGCCAAGTGGCGGCGGCGGTCGCCTCAGTCTGCTCGACAAAGCCGGCGAACACGGTCGCACCGCTGCCGCAGAGCCGCACCACCGGCGCCTCGGTGCGGCGAAGGAGGTTGATTACCTCGCCGATCGGCGGTGCCTCGGCGATGGCGGCAGCCTCCAGCGCGTTGCAGCCGGCGAGGAGCCAGTCGGGGAGCATACCCGCACCCGCGTGGCGCGCCGGTGCCGGGCCGAACGCCTCGGGTGTAAGCCGCCGATACACCGCCGCGGTTGGTGCTGCGACGCGCGGATTGACCAGCACGAGGGCGAGGCGTGGTCGCGCCGGAGCCGGTTCCAGCCGCTCACCGATGCCGCGCATGCGCACGGGCCGGCAAGCCAGGCAGGCGGGAACGTCCGCCCCCAACGTGGCGGCGAGCGAACGGAGCGCCGCTGCCTCCTCGGCGACGCCAAGCAAGCGTGCGCCGGCGCGCAATGCCGCGCCGGCATCGGCCGAGCCGCCGCCGAGGCCTGCGGCGAGCGGGATACGCTTGGTGAGGCGCACGGCGAAGCGGTCGGGGCGCTCGGCAAGCCGCCGCACGCCCGCCAAGGCGCGACCGACGAGGCTCTCGCCTGCGGCCTCCAGCTCCACCGCGAGGGGACCATCGATGACGAAGCGATCCGTCTCGGCGTCGGCCACCTCGAGCTCGAGCGTGTCGCCGAAGGCCGTGAAGGCAACGATGCTGTCGAGCAGATGATACCCGTCCGCACGTCGGCCCTCGACGAACAGGTCGAGGTTGAGCTTGGCGGGGGCAGGCTCGACGAGCGGTGCCACGACGGTGCTCAGCCGCGGTCCGGCTGGTTCAGCCCGTCCCGAAGCTTGGCCTCGATTCCTTCGATCGCGTCCTCTTCTGGGTCGAGCGTCAACGCCCGCTCCCACTGGAAGCGCGCCTCGCGCTCGCGGCCGACCTTCCAGAACGCATCGCCGAGATGATCGTTGATGACCGGATCGCCGGGCTCCAGCTCGACCGCTCGCTCCAAGTAGGTGACCGCCTTTGCGTACTCACCGAGCCGGTAGTAGGCCCAGCCTAGCGAGTCCACGATGAAGCCATCATTCGGCCGCAGCTCGACCGCGCGGTAGAGCATCTCCTTGGCCTCGTCGAGGTAGAGGCCCTGATCGACCCAGCTGTAGCCCAGATAGTTGAGGACGAATGGCTGATCCGGCTCCAGCTGGAGAGCGCGCTGCAGCGCGTCTTCGGCTTCGGGCCAGCGGCGGCTCCGCTCAAGCGCGATCCCACGCGCGTATTGCAAGCGCCAGAGCGGGGCATCAAGGCCGCCACTTCGTTCGAGCGCCATGCCGTAGGCTGCGGCGGCCTCGTCGAAGCGCTCCGCACGCCGCAGCACGTCGCCCAGCGCGATCGCCGGCTCCGGGTCCGCTGGATAGGCGTCGATGAGGCCCTGGAGAGCCGCGACGCTCGCGTCGATTGCGTCGTCTTCGGCGTGCGCCTCGGCGATCTCCAGCTGCGCCATCGGCCACCAGGGGCTCGATCGATCCACTTCCCCATAGGCGACGATCGCCGCGCGCGGGCCCTCCTGATCGAGGAGCAGTCGGCCGAGCAGGACCCAGGCCGGCGCGTAGTCGGGCGCAGTGTGGGTTGCAAGGCGGGTGTAGAACGTGGCCTGCAGTGGCCGGCGTTGGGCGCGCAGCACCTCGGCGAAGCCCAGCAGCGCGTCGGCGATCCCTGCATTGCCGCTGACGAAGAGTGGGGCCGGCGCTTCGCCCGCAGCAAGATTGTCTCGTGCCCGGTCGAGCACGACGTCGCGGACATCGCCCGGTGCGCCGAGCCTGAGGATCGCCCGAGCGGCATCCACTTCGCCGACGAGCGCCAGTAGCCGCGCCTGGGTGGCGAGGACACGGCTCGACAGTTCCTGCGGCTCGCGGCCCAGCTCGGCGATGGCCGCGAGCGCCTCCTCGGGTGTCCCCGCGGCGTCAAGTAACATGGCGCGATGCAGCACGACAAGATCGCCGAGCCGGCTGTCGGCATCGGCCAGGCGAGCGGCGCCCGCCGCCGGTGACGGGTCGCTCCAGGCCAGGAACAGGGGGCGGAGGAGGCCTGGCATCGTCTCGTCCGGCAAGGCCTCGAAGTCCCCGACCGCGCTCTCGTTGTAGATCGCCCGCACGAGCATCGCATCGGCTGCGCGTTGCGCATCTGGGTCGTCGATGAGGGTGTCGGCAAGATCCGCCGCGGCAAGGCGATCGCCGCTGGCGGTGTGCAGCAGCAGGACCTGGTGGCGCAGATCGGCGTCGTCCGGCGTCCGCTCGAGGGCCCGCGCGAGACCCGCCGCCGCGGTCGCCAGATTGCCCTGGCTCAGGGCGAACTGACCGGCGAGAAACGCGCCGGCGACCGATGTATCGTCGCTCAGCGACGCCGATTGCGCCCGCGTAGGTTCCGACGTCCAGACGGTCGTCACCAAGACCAGCAGGGCCAGGGTACGCGCGCTGCGCGACAGGCGCTGAACGCCCCGGGCTCGGCTTGACGCCTGCCCGGCGGGCTCCGTATGAGGAGGCAACCTCAAAACACCCGCCGTGCGGCACCGCTCGGCCCTGGAGTCATTCCGCATGCTCAAGCAGTCCCAAAGTAAAAACGACCCGACGGCGCGTGGCCCTGTCCAGCAAGACAAGATGTTGCATGGCAAGAAGGTCAAGCCTGTCTTGTATGTCGGCAACGCCGTCGGTCATGGCCGCTACATGGCGGCACAGGACGAGGGGGGC
>CAYUKE010000384.1:0-3033 GCA_964445185.1 uncultured Geminicoccaceae bacterium | reverse complement strand
TGCGTGCGCGCGATGCGGCGCGACGGCGCGTGCGCGATCGACGTCGACGCGCGCCGCTACCGGCGCTTCAACGCGCGCGTGCAGCAGCGTCTGGCCGGTTCGGTGTGGAGCAGTTGCAAGAGCTGGTACGTCGATGCATCGGGCCACAACAGCACGAACTGGCCCGGCTTCATGGAAACCGTTGGCAATGTCGCCGGCCCTCTGCTCGCCTACGAGATCCTCACGGCGTTCTTCCTTGAGGCCGTCTTCTTGGGGATCATGCTCTTCGGCGCGCGCAAGGTGCCGGGCTGGCTGCACACGATGGCGACCCTCCTCGTCGCCCTCGGCACGACGGCGTCGGCCTTCTGGATCCTGGTTCTCAACAGCTGGATGCACACACCCGTGGGCTTCGAGATCCGCGACGGCGTCGTGCATGCGACCGACTGGCTGGCGATCATCTTCAATCCCTCGATGCCCTACCGGCTGACCCACATGCTGCTGGCGTCAGGGCTCACCGTCGCCTTTCTCATCGCCGGCCTTTCTGCCTTCCGCTGGCTCCTGGGCGACCGCAGCCCAGCCGTCGGGGTCGCGCTTCGCACGGGCGTCGGCCTCGGTGCCGTCTTGATCCCGCTGCAGATCGTCGCCGGTGACCTGCACGGCCTCAACACGCTCGAGCACCAGCCGCAGAAGGTCGCGGCTATGGAGGCCAACTGGGAAACTCGAAGCCACGTCCCGCTGGTGCTCTTCGCCCTTCCCGACGAGGCCGAGCGCGAGAACCGCTTCGAGATCGCTGTGCCCAACGGCGCCAGCCTGATCCTCCAGCACGACCCAGCGGGCGTCGTCCCGGGGCTCAACGACTTCGTCGCCGAGGACGGCACGGCGCTGCATCCACCGGTCATGCCGCTGTTCTTCGCCTTCCGCGTCATGGTCGGCACCGGTCTGCTGATGCTGGCCGTGAGCTGGTTCGCCGCGTGGACGCTGTGGCGCCGCGGCGAGGTCGGCACGTGGCTCGCGCGCGGGCTGGTCGCGATGACCTTCTCGGGTTGGCTCGCGACCCTCGCCGGCTGGTACGTCACCGAGATCGGACGCCAGCCCTGGCTGGTGTCGGGCGTGCTCAAGACGGAGCAGGCCGTGAGCCCGGTGGCGGCACCGCTGATCGCCGGCTCGCTGACCATGTATCTCGCGGTCTACGTTGTGCTGCTGAGCGCCTACGTGGCGACGCTGTTCTACCTCGCCCGGCGCGCCGCCGCCGGGCACGCCGCGGGACCGATGGCACCAGTGCCGAGCTCGGTGGCGCAAGCGATCCCGGCGGAGTGAACGACGATGAGCATCTTCGACGACCCCACCCTCTGGCTGCCACTGGTCTTCGCCGCGCTGATGGGGCTCGCCATCCTCATCTACGTGGTCCTCGACGGCTACGACCTCGGCGTCGGCATCCTCTTCGCCGACGCGACGCCCCCCGAGAAGGACCGCATGGTCGCGAGCATCGGGCCATTCTGGGACGCCAACGAGACCTGGCTCGTGCTCGCGATCGGCCTGCTGCTCGTCGCCTTCCCGATCGCCCACGGCCAGATCCTCTCCGCGCTCTACGTGCCGGTGGCGATCATGCTGCTCGGTCTGATCCTGCGGGGTGTCTCGTTCGAATTCCGGGCGAAGGTGCCGGAGACGCGCAAGGCGGGCTGGAACGTCGCGTTTTTCACCGGCTCGCTGATGACCGCGCTCGCCCAGGGCTACATGCTCGGGCGCTACATCCTCGGTCTGGAGACCAGCCTGGTCGCCGAGATTTTCAGCTTTCTCACCGCGCTTTGCGTCGCCGCTGGCTACGCCTTCATCGGCGCCACCTGGCTGATCCACAAGACGGACGGCGCGCTCCAGCGCAAAGCCGTCGGTTGGGCGCGCGCCATGCTTGGCTTCGTCGCCCTCGGCTTCGTCGGCATCTCGCTCGCCTCGCCGGCGGCGAGCCCGCGCATCTTCGAGAAGTGGTTCTCGCTACCGGAGATGATCCTACTGGCCCCGCTGCCGATCATGGCTGCCGCGGTCTTCGCCCTCACCTGGATGGTGCTCGGCCGCCTGCCGCGCCCCAACGACTCGTTCAACTGGGCGCCGTTCGCCGGCGGCATCGCGTTGTTCGCGCTCGCCTTCACTGGCCTCGCCTATTCGTTCTATCCCTTCATCGTGCCCGATCAGCTGACCATCTACGAAGCGGCGAGCGCACCCGAGAGCTTGTTCATCATCCTGGTCGGCACGCTGATCGTCGTCCCGGTGATCATGGCCTACACGGTGCTCGCCTACGTGATCTTCCGCGGCAAAGCGACCGAGCTGCGCTACGACTGAGCGGGCGGGGCTGCCCTAGCTCTGCCCGAACTTCTGCGGGCGGAGGATCTCGACGTCCTCCAGGTAGGTGATGCCGGAGTAGTTCTGGAAATAGGTGGCGGCGACCTCTTCGGCGATCTGGTTGGCGATGGCCTCGCTCGCGGTGATCACCTCGATCTGGACGTTTGCGAAGGCATCGACCACCCGTGGCCGGTCCTGCGAGCGGACAGCGCGGCTGCCCTTGCCGCCCGCGGCGAACACCGTGTAGCCGGTGGCACCGCAGCGCTCGACGATCTTCACCACGCCGTCTTGGATCAGCTTCTCGGTGATGATCACGATCTTCTTGGCCTTGTGCGTCATCGCCTTCGCCCAGCCCCACACCCGTTCTTTTGCAAGCATAATGGACTGCAGCCGCGGGGGCGCAACCTCGAGCGCTTGATGCGGCGCCGCGCGGCTGGTGCGCTCAGGCCCCGCGTCGCTTGCTTCGGAGGCAGGGCGCAGACTCCGGCGGTAGAACGCGACGCGGCGCCAAGGCGCAAGAAGGCGACCATCTGTTGCGGATCGCCCACAGCGTCGGCCGGAAGCCGTGGCACCGGGGGCGACCCGGAAGCGGTCAAATCGGGTGCACAGCAAAGACGCCAGGCGCTGCTTAGGCCATGCCGATCAGGCCGCTAGGCGCGCCGGCTCGCGCGGCGGGCGGAGGCCGAGGATCATGCGGGTGGGCGCGTAAGCGGCGCCGAG
>CAYUKE010000383.1:0-3044 GCA_964445185.1 uncultured Geminicoccaceae bacterium | reverse complement strand
GAGGGTGCTGAGGCGGACGCCGAGCGCGGTGAGCCAGTAGGCGCGAAAGGCGCGGCCGGCCTCGTCGAGCTCGCGGTGCTCCGTGACGGCGACAGCGCGCTCCGCCAAGCGAAGCGCCAGGTCCGCGAGGTTGAGCGTGCTGACCGGGATTGCGCTCGCGAGCGGCATGAACGCGCCGAGGTCGGCCTGGTCGATCAGGTGGCCGAGCCAGCGGATCGGGGCGGGCGCCGGGGCGTGGGCGGCGGTCCTGGCGCCGAAGTCCTGACCGAGGCGGACCAGGGCCTGCGCCGCCGGCTCCGGCGCGCGGCGCCAGCAACGGTCGACGTGGCCCTGCTGCACGGCTTCGGGCACGTCATCGCGGTCCCAGACGCGGAGGACCAGCGCCTCGCCGATGAGGTCAGGCCGGACGGCGTCGACCAGCCGCGGGGGCGTCGGTGCGCCGTTGTCCGGGGCCGGCGCTGCGGCCGGGTCCGTTTCCACCACCTGCCGTCGCGGCGGCGGCAAGGCGGCGCGGACCGCGCGCCGGAGCGCTTCGACGCCCGCCGCCGCGCCGAGGGCTGCGCGCTCGTCGTCGAGTAGCCGTTGCAGCGAGTCCACGTCGGCGCCGCCCTCGACGGTAACGGCAGCGACGAGGTGCTTGAGCGTGTCGGCATCGACGTTATGACCCGCCGCCAGCTTGTCGAGGCGGACGGTCTCGTCGGCAGCCAGCTCGTGGGCGAGTTCGGTGCGGCTGCGGTCCAGCGCGTGCGCCTGCCGCGCCTGGACGGCGGCGACCGCCGCCATGTGCAGGAGCAGCGGACTGTTGTCCTTGTGCGGGTCTTGCAGGCGCTGGTCGAACCACGCGTCCTCGCCGGCGGCGGGTGGTTCGAGAGGCGGGTCCAACTGCGCGAGCTTCGACGCTGCCGCCATCACCTCGCGCAGGATGAGACGCCGATGGCGCGGCGTTGCGATGGCCTTGAGCGGGATCGGCTCGGGTGGGTCGAGCAACGTCGCCAGCCGCGCGCCGTCGCGGCCGCCGAGCTGGACGAGCTGCTGCCACCAGCCGCCGTCGCGGCTGCCGTGTCGTTCGAGGAGCAGGAGGCGCAGCTTGCCCTTGTCGGGCAGGGTGTCGATGCGGGCGAGCGCCTTGAGCCAGCCTTGGAGGATCGGCGCCTTGGTCGCGGCGTAGTCGACGACGAGCAGGGTGGGGCGGTCGGTGCGCCACGCCTCGACGTTGGTCTTCTCGTGGAAGCGGGTCAGCTCGTCGTTCGAGACGAAGCCGGCGTGCCAGCCTTTCGCTTCGGCCTCGACGCGCGCGCAGAGGTCGAGGGCGAGCCGCGTCTTGCCGCTGCCGCCCTCGCCGATGATCAGGCGCACCGAGATCGGCTTATCCGCCGCGAGCCAGGCGTCGAGGTCCCGGCGCGCGTCGTCGCGGCCGACCAACGGGGCGACGCTGTTCTCGGGCAGGAGGATGTGCAGCGGCGCCGTGATCGGCACGGTGAGCCGGTGCGCGCGGGTGACGGTGAGCCGCGTCTCGTCGCCGACGCGGATGGTGAAGCTGTTGTGGTCGCCGGCGTTCTGCACGGTGACGTTGTGGTCGCCGGTGACCGTCTGGCGCTGCTCGCTCATCGGCGCGCGATCCAATCGTCTCGATCAATCAGGCTCGGCTAGCAGGAAATCGAAGGGTTGGCGACCGGCGACCGGCACGACAGGTTTCGGCGACCGCCACAGCGATGTTGGTCCAATGGCACGCTAGTCGCAGCGCGATCTTATTCCCTTCGCCGAAAGAACCCCCGGACGGCGCATTGGGGAGCGGCTAGAACAGCAAAAGTGAACGCTGGGTCACGTGTATGACCGGCGGCTTGGATGAAGGAAGCCGATGAGCCAGGCCCTGTTTCTCGCCGAGGACCCGCTGCCGATGGGCGGAGTCGTCCCGACCGTGGCCGAGCTGCGCGATGCCATCCTCAGCAAGCTCACCTACAAGGTCGGCAAGGACGCGGCGCACGCCAGCGACCGCGACTGGCTGATCGCCACCGCGCACGCCGTCCGCGACCAGATCACCCGACGCTGGATCGACACCACCCGCGACACCTACGATCGCGAGCGCAAGCGGGTCTACTACCTGTCGGTGGAGTTCTTGATCGGCCGGCTGATGAGCGACAGCCTGTCGAACCTCGGCCTGCTGGAGCCCTGCCGCCAGGCGCTCGCCGAGCTCGGCATCGACTTCGAGCGGATCGCCGACGGCGAGCCCGACGCGGCGCTCGGCAATGGCGGCCTCGGCCGGCTCGCCGCCTGCTTCATGGAGAGCATGGCGACGGTCGGCCTCGCCGCGCACGGCTACGGCATCCGCTACCGCCACGGCCTGTTCCGCCAGGCCTTCGCCGACGGCTGGCAGGTCGAGCAGCCGGAGGACTGGCTGGAGTACGGCAACCCGTGGGAGTTCGAGCGGCCGGAGGTGATCTACGAGATCGGCTTCCGCGGCTCGGTCGAGCGCACCACCGACCGGCGCGCCCGCTGGCAGCCGGCCGAGCGGGTCAACGCGGTCGCGTACGACACGCCGGTGGTCGGCTGGCAGGGCCGCCACGTCAACACGCTCCGGCTGTGGTCGGCGCGCGCGGTCGAGCCGGTGCTGCTCAACGAGTTCAACCAGGGCCACTATGTCGGCGCGCTCGCCGGCAAGGCGCAGGCCGAGAGCATCTCGCTCGTCCTCTACCCCGACGACAGCACCGAGGCCGGCCGCGAACTGCGCTTGAAGCAGGAGTTTTTCTTCACCTCGGCGTCGCTGCAGGACCTGCTGCGCCGGCATCTCGACTTCTACGGCAGCTTCGACGAGCTCGCCGACAAGGTCGCGCTGCAGCTCAACGACACCCATCCGGCGCTGGCCGTGCCGGAGCTGATGCGCCTGTTGGTCGACGTCCACGGCGTGCCCTGGGACGACGCCTGGGCGATGACCCAGCAGTGCATCAACTACACCAACCACACGCTCCTGCCGGAAGCGCTCGAGACCTGGCCGGTGCCGATGATCGAGCGGCTGCTGCCGCGCCACATGCAGATCATCTACGAGC
>CAYUKE010000382.1:0-3067 GCA_964445185.1 uncultured Geminicoccaceae bacterium | reverse complement strand
CTTCGTTCCCGTCACGCCGATGACCCGCGCCGGATCGGCCGCGTCGAACCAGAGGGTGATCGCGCCCGAGCCCGCATTTTCGACAAACACCGTCTCGAACCTGTCGAGGTCCGCGTCGGTGAAGTTGAACTCCGTCCCGGCCGTGCCGCCCTCGAGCCGAAGCGTGTCAGTGTTGCTCCCGCCATCGTAGGCGCCGCCGGTCAGGGTCTGGCCCGCGGTGATGATCACGATGTCGTCGCCCGAGCCCGCGTCGATATCCTGGTTGGGGCCGGAGCCCGCAGTGATCGTGTCGTCGCCGCCGCGGGTCGAGATCACGTCCGCACCGCCGCCGCTGATGACGATGTCGGCGTAGTTGGTGGTGGTGATGGTCTCGCCGTCGCCATCGCCGGTGACACGGATCAGGTCGGTGCCCGCGACACCGCCGACGACCGAGGTGCCCGACATGTTGAGGCTCGTCGAGGCCCCCATTTCGATCTCGAGGATGCCTGTCCCTTCGTCGAAGTTGATCTCGTCCACCTCGAAGGCACTGGCCGACATGTCGTAGGTCAGGGTGCCGCTCGTGGTCGAGAGCTCCAGGATGTCCATCCGCGAGATCGACAGGAGATCGGCGTCAAAGGTGGTGGTGCCGGCAGCCTCGACCCGCAGCGTGTCGTCATCGTTGCCGCCGTTCAGGGTCCAGCCGGCATAGGTGCCGGTCGTGAGGTCGAGGAGGAACGTGTCGTTGCCGCCGCCGCCGGAGGCGGTGACGATCCCCTGTGAGGTCAGGTCGAACGTGTCGGTGCCGCCCTGACCGTTCAGGGTGTCCATGTCCCCCGCCGAGCCGCCGAGCAGCAGGTCGGCGCCGTTGCCGGCGTCGATCGTATCGTTGCCTTCGCCCCCGTCGAGGGTCTCCGCGCCGTTGTTGCCGATGATCTGGTCGTTGCCCGCGCCGCCGAGAATGCTGCCGCTCGCGGAATTCGTCTCCAGCGTGTCGTTACCCGAAGTGCCGATGATCGCCTCGACATTCGTCACCGTGCTCGAGAGGCCGCCGCTGGAATAGGTGCCGGCCTGCAGGTCGACATTGAACGGATTGGCGCCCAGCCAGCTCGAGAGATCCAGCGTGTCGAAATCGTCGCCGCCGTCGATCTCGTCGAGCGCGTCGGACTGGACGACGTCGATCGTATCCTGACCCGCATCGCCAAAGATCGAGTCGGTGCCCGAGCCGCCGTCGAGGATGTCGTTGCCCGAGCCGCCCCGCAGCGAGTCATTGTCTTCCTCGCCGTTCAGCGTGTCGTTGCCGCCCATCCCGTAAAGGATGTCGTCACCGATTCCACCGTCTAGGCTGTCGTTGTCCTGGACGTTCTGGCTATCGTCGAAATCCCGGTTCGAGACCGAGATGTTCATCACGTAGCTGTCGCCGGATTCGAGGCCGAGCCGCTCTTGCTCGATCCCGACATGGACGGTGATGTCCCCGCCGGTCGTGTTTGTGTAGGTGACGAAGCTGTCGGCCGTCGTGATCGAGCCTTCGTCGACCGTGGTGCTGTCTTCGTTTTCGGCGAGTTTCGTCGCGCTGTTCGAGCCGGAATCGTAATTCCAGAGCTCGACGAGCGAGTCGAAGTCACCGGTGCCCGTATGGCTGCCTTGCGGGCCGTCGGCGAAGTCCACATCGACCGTGATCGTCTCGCCGGCCTTGAGGGTGAGGGCGTAATAGTCCTGCCGGTTCTGGCCCGCGGTGATCGCCATGACGGTCGTCGTCGGGTCCGACGTACCGACCGTCGGGTTCTCCCGCACCGTCCAGAAGGCGTCGTTGTCGAGGTCGAACGGGCTCGACGGCGCGATATTGTCGGCCCACGACCCGTCGTTGCTGCTGTTGAACGCGTTGTCGTAGGTGACGTGGGCAAGGTCACCATAGAGCACATCATCGCCGGCGCCGCCGTCCAACGTATCGGTGCCGCCGGTGCTGCTCTCGGCGGCGAAGATGATATCGCTCGTGGAACTGCCTGTGCGGCTATAGGACGGTATGTCGTCGTTGGCGTTGCCGAAGATGGCCATCGGACTGAACTCCCGGACTTGCCCCGCGCAGGGGGGCGATCAACTGCGAAAGCGGTCCGCCCCTATCGGGCGCCGCGTCGGGTTAACCTTCACCAGAGACATTGGCCGCAAGGACGGCCAGATCAGTGCGATTTCGTGACTGATGTTCCGAATAAATGTCGCGAATCCCGCCGTAATCCCGGTGGGTTACGCATGGTTTCAGGCTGATTTGGGCGGGAATGCGGCCCTTGTCGGCCCGCGGCCATCCCCGCTCACCAGCCCGTGAGGGGGAGTTGACCACGCCGTCGCCGCGGTCGTGCCTCGGTCTAGGCGCCGTGGATCATCGGTTTGGCGCCGGTCGCCGTCTCGACGCGCCAAAGCGTGCTGACCCCGGTGACAAAGAGGGTCCGCCCCGTCGCACCGCCCCAGCAGAAATTCGTCACCTTCTCGGGCATCGCGACCCGGCCGATCCATGCGCCATCGGGCGCGAAAATATGGACGCCCCCCGGCCCGTTGCACCAGATCCGGCTTTCGAGGTCGCACTTCATCCCGTCGGGCACGCCGTCGCCCACGCCGGTCACCTCGGCCCAGATGGCGCCACCCGAGAGGGCGCCATCGGCCGCGACGTCGAAGACCCGGATATGCGGCCCCCAGGAGTCATTTACGAAAAGCTTTCGCTCGTCGTTCGAGAGGCAAAGACCGTTCGGTTGCTGGAAATCGTCGATCACGCCGGCCTGGAGCAGGATCTCGCCATCCGTCGGGGTGTAGAGCAAGCTGAGGAGGTAGAGAAGCGATGATTTTCCCGTTCCTGACGTGCCCGTCACGGCGACGAACTCGCCGGCGTCCGCCTTCATCGAGATATCAGCGACCAGCGTCACGGGCCGCTCCTCGCCGGCGAGGATCTTGGTGACATCGCGCGCCTCGATGATCGGCGCGGCGCTGCGTGGGGGCGCCGCGCTCATGCGGCGCCGCGAATGATGTCGACAGGGCGCAGTTTGGCAGCCTTGCGCGCCGGCAAGTACGACGCGAAAATGGCGGACAGCCCAGCGAACAGCCC
>CAYUKE010000381.1:0-3075 GCA_964445185.1 uncultured Geminicoccaceae bacterium | reverse complement strand
GCTTGAGCTTGGCGGTTGCAAGTAGGCCGGCCGATGCAATGTCTGCATAAACGGCGGCGTAGGCAACCTCCGGTTCCCGCGCCGCGAACCTTCCTTTTTGGCACGCGTTGTGGCCCGGGTTTTCGGCGCATCGCCCTCGGAGAGCCCACTTGTCGGCCAGGACGGAGCATGCCCGCAACAGGCCGACCTCGCCCATGCCCGCAGACCGGCGTTACGCCTCCTCCTGGCGCAAATCAGGTGCCTCGGCTTGCCTTGTCCTTTTGGGTTCGTCGGCTGCGGCTCACCCGTCTCCTCACCCCGGATTGCGCGCCGTGATGACCCACGACGAGGTCGGCACCCAGATGCCGATGTCGTCGCGCTCCTGGGCGTCAAAGAAGGCGCGCATGTCGGCCTCGATCTCGGGGCGCTTGTGCTCGGCGAGAGCGCCGGCCTCGCGGAAGACCTCACCGGCGGGGCCGATGGCGAGCGCGAAGGCGATGCACTCCTCGGGCGTGGTGCCGACCATGATCTTCTCGTCGACCCGCTCGAAGGTGATGTCGGCGTAGCCGGCGCCCTTCATCTGCGCCGTCACCATCTCCTGGTTGCCCATGGAGAACGGGCCGGGGCCGCAGGTGGCGGCGTCGTCGCCGGGCTCGGGGAGGTGGCGCAGCGCGATGTCCTTCGCCGCCTGCCAAGCGGGGTTGTCCTCGCGCCGGCGCCAGACGATGTGCGTCATCTGCCCGCCGGGCCGGAGCGCCAGGCGCATGCGGCGCAGCGCCGGCACCGGGTGCGAGAAGAACATCGTGCCGAACCGCGCCACCACATAGTCGAACGCCTGCTCCGGCAGGGCATACTCCGCATCGCCCCGCTCGAAGGTGACATGGGTGAGACCGGCGGCGGCAGCGTCCGCGCGGCCCGCGTCGAGGAAGGCGTCGACGCAGTCGATGCCGACGACGCGGCCCTCGGGGCCGACCATCTCGGCGACCTGCAACGTCATGTCGCCCCAGCCGCAGCCGACGTCGAGCACCTCCATGCCCGCCTCGATTGGCAGCTTGGGCAGGACTGCTGCGGAATGACGCGAGAGACCGCCCTGCAGGATGTGGCGGTACGTCGTGAACTTCGGCTCCAGCACCTGATTCCAGAACTTCACGAAGTCGCTGTCTTCCCGCGCCTGTAGATCGAGTGCCATGACCTGCCCCCCGGTTGGTCGTCGCCTTGCGCCGCCACGCTAGCGGCCGCGCATCACGCATCGGTGTGCCGACCGTCACCGCACTGTAAGGTTTGCCACTGCCCAGAGCGAGGGGGCCGCCGTCGGCGATGCAGCAAGCGCCGGTGGCGAAGCTGGCACGGTCGGAAGCCGACGAAGGCGAATGTCTCGCCGATCTCCTCCGGCGTGCTGACGCGCTTGCCGCTCATGCGGCATTTGAAGACTTCGTCGGGCGGCGGCTCGCTCTCGATCCTGACCGGGCCCGGCGCGACGCCGCCGAAAATGCCCGAATCGGAAGAGATGCAGGCGATCCGCACGTCGAAGCGGGACCACGACGAGCCCGCACAACCACCGCTGGCTTGTCCTGAAGATCCATGCCCAGCCGCCCGTGTCGTTGCTAGACCGGTTCTGATAGACACCGACCAACGATCCTTGAGAAAGCGCCCTCGATGAGCCTTGAGCTGTGGCTCGCCTTCACGGTTGCCGCCACCATCCTCTGCGCGACGCCGGGGCCCACCATCCTCCTCGTCACCGGCTTCGCGCTGCGACACGGCACGCGGCGGGCCCTGCCCGCCGTCGGCGGCGTGGTCGCCGGTGACGCGCTCGCCATGAGCCTGTCGCTCGCCGGCGTCGGCGCCATCGTCGCGGCTTCGGCCGAGCTCTTCACGCTTCTGAAGTTGATCGGCGCCGGCTACCTCGTCTGGCTCGGCGTGAAGGCCTGGCGCACGCCCGTCCCGAGCCGAGGGATCGACGTCGCCGACGCGGCGCCGCCCGGTCGCCTCCAGCGCCAAGCCTTCATCGTCACCGCGCTGAACCCGAAGGGCATCATGTTCTTCATCGCCTTCATGCCGCAGTTCGTCTCGACGGCGGCCCCGGTCCTGCCGCAGCTCGCGATCCTCGGCGGGACGTTCCTGATCGTCGCCGGCATCAACGCCGCGCTCTACGTGCTGCTCGCCGGGCACATGCAGCACCGGCTTCGCGATGGCCGCGCGCTCGCCTGGGCCAACCGGGTCGGCGGCAGCTTCCTGATCGGCGCGGGCCTGCTCACCCTGACGCTGCGGCGGACGGGCTAGCCGCGGCGCACGGCTGGCGGTAAGCCACCGCGCGTCATGCAGGACAACACCACCCGCGCCGCCGACCGGCTCGTCACGCCCTGGCTTGTCCTCGTCCTGCTCGGGGCGCTGACGCTCGGGCGGCTTTGGGTGAACGCCTGGCTCGACCCGCTGCCGCTCTCGGGCGACGAAGCCCAGTACTGGCTCTACGGCGAGCACCTCGCCGGCGGCTACTACTCAAAGCCGCCGCTCCTGCCCTGGCTGATGCGGCTCGCGACCGAGGTCTTCGGGCCGAGCCATTGGGCCATGCGGCTGCCGTCGGTGCTGATCCACCCCTTGATCGCGCTGACGCTCTTCGCCATCGGCGCCGCGCTGTTCTGTCGGGCTACCGGGCTGCTCGCGGCGTTCCTCTACCTGACGCTGCCGGCCGTGAGCGTGTCGTCGATGCTCGCCTCGACCGATCCGCCGATGATGCTCGGCTGGGCGCTGGCGAGCCTGGCGCTCATCCATGCGCTGCGGACCGGCAACCGGGCCGCCTGGATCCTGACCGGCGCCGCCGTTGGGCTCGGCGCCCTGGGCAAGTACACGGTCCTGGCCTGGATCGGCGGCGCCGCCCTGTTGCTCCTCCTCGACCCGCACTGGCGCCGCGGCGTGTCGGCATCCGGCGTCGCGCTTGCCGTTGCCGCGGCCCTCGTCGTGCTGTCGCCGAACCTCGTCTGGAACGCCGCCAACGGCTTTCCGACGCTCCTCCACATCACCGAGAACGCGGATCTGGCCGCACCGGCGACACCGCTGCCACTGGGCGCACGCGCCGGCGAGCTCGCCGATTTCGCCGCC
>CAYUKE010000380.1:0-3075 GCA_964445185.1 uncultured Geminicoccaceae bacterium | reverse complement strand
GGCCAGATGATCCCCTTGTCGTCATGGTTGGCCTCGATCAGCGCGCCGACGAGCCGCGACACGCCGATGCCGTAGCTGCCCATCTCGACGAAGATCTCGTCGCCGTCGGGACCGGTCACCGTGGCGCCCATGGGCTTCGCGTATTTGGTGCCGAAGTGGAAGATGTGCCCCACCTCGATGCCGCGACCGTGGCGGAGCCGCTCCGGCGCGACGGGACAGTTGCTCGGGTCGTGCTCCTGGTCGGCGGCGGCGTAGAGGTTCTTCAGCCGCTCGACGTCGAGATTGTCGGCGAGGAAATCGATCTCCTCGAAGGCCGCGTCGAAGAAGACCTCGCTCTCGCCGGTCGGCGCCAGGATCTGGAACTCGTGGCTCATGTCGCCACCGATCGCGCCGCTGTCGGCGCGCATCGGGATCGCCGTCAGGCCCATCCGCTTAAATGTCTTCAGATAGGCCCGAAACATATTGTCGTACGAGCGCTTCGCGCCTTCAAAGTCGAGATCGAAGGAGTAGTTGTCCTTCATCAAGAACTCGCGGCCGCGCATGACGCCGAAGCGGGGGCGGATCTCGTCACGGAACTTCCATTGGATTTGGTAGAAGTTCTGCGGCAGGTCGCGATAGCTGCGGATGCAGCGGCGGAAGAGGTCGGTGACGACCTCCTCGTGGGTCGGCCCGAGGAGCATCGGCCGCTCGTGGCGATCCTGGAAGCGCAGCATCTCGCGGCCATAGGCCTCGTAGCGGCCGCTCTCCTGCCACAGCTCGGCCGGCTGCACGCCCGGCATCAGGATCTCCTGGCAGCCGGCGGCGTCCATCTCCTCGCGGACGATGGACTCGACGCGCTTGAGCACGGCGTAGCCGAGCGGCAGCCACGAGTAGATGCCGGCGCTGGACTGCCGGACCATGCCCGCGCGCAGCATCAGCTGGTGCGAGACGATCTGGGCTTCGCTGGGGCTCTCTTTGAGCAGGGGCAGGAAGTAGCGGGAGAGACGCATGCGGACGTGGTGTCCCTAGTCGGAACGGCGCTGGAGGAGACTAGGGATGCACCGCAGCAAACGCAACGCGGGGCTGGACCCTCCCAGCCGCGCGACGTAACGACGTTGGGTATTCATCCGCGAGATCCTTGAACGCCCGATGATCAGCGAGGCATTCGCGCTCAAGCTCCTCCTTCGGCTCGCGAGCGCCATCGTCGACGGACCGCCGGGCGACGTCATCGATCTGAGCGTCGACGAGGCCAACCGGATCCTGCGCGGCGAGCGCGCGCCGCCGGTCGGCGATGCGCCGCTGGTCGCGGCGGCGGCTCGGCTTGCCAGCGAAGCCAAAGGCTTCGGCGAGGAAGCGGTCGACAGCGCGATGCGCGCGATCGCCGAGGCGCCCGTCGACCGCGCGCTGGTCGCCTCGGCCTTCGCACGAGCCGACCGGCATGGCGCGGCCAAGGCCCTCGTCGACGACGTGGAGCTGCGTCTCGCCGGGCGGGCCGCCGGCCTCGACACCCCGACGCGCAACCTGCTCCGCCGCGTCTTCGCCGATCTCTACGTCGACGACGCGGCGCTCGGGACGCTGGCCGCGCCGATGCTGCAGGACATCGGCCGCCGGCTGGAGCTGCTCAAGGCGCAGCAAGATGCCGGCGACGCGCCGCCGCTGACACTCCCGGGGGCCGTCGAGGGCGGCGACGCGCTCTACTTCCGCAACCGCAGCCTGCCGGTGCTCGGCCGCGAGGTCGAACAGGCGCGGCTGCGCGCGTTTCTCGACGCGCCCGAACCGTTCCGCTGGCTCCAGCTCGCGGGCGATGGCGGGCAGGGCAAGTCGCGGCTCGCCCTCGAACTTTGCCTCGAGCGTGCGGGCGAATGGACGGTCGGCTTTCTGCCATCCGCCGACCTCGCCGGGTTCAAGCGCTGGCATCTCTGGCAGCCGTTGGCGCCGACGCTCATCGTGCTCGACTATGTCGGCGGCTACGAAAGCGATCTGCGCAGCGCGCTCCGCCACCTGCTCGGTCGCCGCTGTCGCTTCGATCATGCCGTGCGTCTCCTGCTCGTCGAGCGCACGCCCTTCCACGGACAGCGCGCGGAGCCGGGCGGCGCGCGCGGCGCCCCCCCGCCCAGGAGGCAAACACACGTGGCGGGGCGCCGCGACATCGAGGACGGGCTAAAAGCGTCGCGCTTCGAGGGTGGGCTCGTCGAACTCAGGGCGCTGGACGACGCCGATCTCGTCACCATCGTGCAGCGCCGCCTGGCGGGCCGCGCCGACCCACCGCCGCCGGACGACATCCTAGCCGCGTTGCAGCGCGTCGACGCCAGTGGCCGGCCGCTCTACGCCTACCTGCTGGCCGAGCATCTCGCCGCGGGCGAAGGGCCGCCGGCGGAACGTGACAAGCTGCTCGCCGACGCCATCCGGCGTGAGCAGGAGCGTTTCTGGGACCGGGGCGGGCGCAAGCTGCCGGCGCTCGCCGCCGCCGACCCGGCGATGCAGCTCGCCGTGCTCGCCACCCTGGGCCGCGGCGTGCCGGCCTTCGCTGCCGTCGATGAGCTCCTCCCTGACTTGGCAGCCGGCTATCCGAACGAGACCATCGCCGAGGCCTGCCGGCTGGTCGGCCGGCCGATCGACGCCGAGGCGATCACGGACGAAACCACGATCCCGCCGCTGCAACCGGACCTGCTCGGCGAGTTCTTCGTGCTGCAGGCGCTGCAGTCCGGCCGGCGCGACCACACGACGCCGACCGCCGCCCGGATCGCCGACGTGGCGTGGCGCCTGGCGCCGCAGGGCACCGCCCAGGCGCTGGCGTTGGCCGCGCAGGACTTTCCCGCCCACGCGACCCTGCCGCAGCTCTTGGCGGTCGACACGCCGGCCGAGCCCGCCAGCACGGCGCTGGCCTTCGCGCTCGTCCCGATCAGCGCGGCGGCAGCCGCTAATGGTGCGCTCGGCCTGACGGGAGTCGCGCTCGACCGTGTCCGCCAGCTCGTTAACCGGCACCGTGCACGTGACTTGCGCTTGGCCTGTGCCATGACCGCCTACAACGCCGCGCTCCATTACGGCAAGGCGGGCGAGCTGGCGGCGATGGCGCGCGCCAGAGGCGACCTCGAT
>CAYUKE010000379.1:0-3077 GCA_964445185.1 uncultured Geminicoccaceae bacterium | reverse complement strand
CCAAGCGCTCCGGCTTGCCGGCCGCGACCTCACCCGCGGCCTCGCCCGGCGCCTCGACACGACGACGCAGGCGCTGGCACGCGCAGCCGAGCGCCTGACGCCGCTCGCCGACCGCCGCCTCGAGACGGACGGCGCGCGCCTCGGCGCGCTCGCCGCCCGGCTTGAGAGCCTGAGCTATCAGCGCACGCTCGGTCGCGGCTACGCGCTCGTCCGCGATGGTGACGGTGAGCTTGTCGCCGACGCCTCGGCAGCGGCCCGCGAGGCGTTGCTGACGGTCGAGTTCGCCCACGGCCGGCTCGATGTCGTCCCGGCCGGACGCAGCACCCGCCGCTCGCGTCGCTCGCCGCCCGACGAGCCGACGCAGCGCTCGTTGCTCTGAGGAGACGCCGCCTTGCCGGTTCCGCCGCCCGATCCCGAGGCGCCCGCGATCCAGCGCCTCTTGCAGATCATGGCACAGCTTCGCGACCCCGACACCGGCTGCGCCTGGGACGTCGAGCAGACCTTCGAGACGATTGCGCCCTACACCATCGAGGAGGCCTACGAGGTCGCCGACGCGATCGCCCGCGACGATGCGGGCGACCTGCGCCAGGAGCTGGGCGATCTGCTGCTCCAGGTCGTCTACCACGCGCGGATGGCCGAAGAGCGCGGCTGGTTCGCCTTCGAGGACGTCGCCCGCGCCATCGCCGACAAGATGGTCGACCGTCACCCGCACGTCTTCGCCAATGACCTCGCCCTCGACGCCGTCGCGCAGCGTGCGCGCTGGGAGGACGTCAAGCGAGCGGAGCGCGCCGCCAAGGCGCAACGGCAGGGAATGACCGACCACGTGCTCGCCGACGTCCCCCGGGCCCTACCGGCCTTGAGCCGTGCGCAGAAGCTGCAGAGCCGCGCCGCGCGCGTCGGTTTCGATTGGCCGGACGCTGCCGGTGCCCGCGCCAAGGTTCTGGAGGAGCTGCGCGAGGTCGAAGCGGCGGCGGGCGATCCTGACCGCGTCGCTGCCGAGGTCGGTGACCTGCTCTTCGCCTGCGTCAACCTCGCCCGCCACCTCGACGTTCGCGCGGAGGACGCGCTGCAGGCGGCGAGCCGGCGGTTCGAGCGGCGCTTCGCCTTCATCGAGGACACGCTCGCAGCCGACGGAGTGCGGCCGGAGGACGTCGACCTCGCCACCCTCGAGCGTCTCTGGCAGGCGGCGAAGCAGCAGGCGGACTGCGAATGAGCCAACCTCTCATGCGCCGCGCGCGGCGGCGCGACGTCACCGGCATCGTCACCCTGCTCGCGGACGATGCGTTAGGCGCCGCGCGCGAGATCGTCAGCGACCCGCCGGACGAGCGCTATCTGGCGGCCTTCGACGCGATCGACCGCGACCCCAACCAGCTCCTCGCGGTGGCCGAGGTCGACGGCCGGCTCCGGGGCTGTCTGCAGCTGACGTTCCTGCCGTGCCTCTCGCGGCTCGGCGCTTGGCGCGGCCAGATCGAGAGCGTGCGGGTCGACGCGGGAGCGCGCGGCACCGGTCTCGGGCGAGCCATGATCGCGTGGGCGTGCGCGCGGTTCCGCGAGCGCGGCTGCACCGTCGCGCAGCTGACCAGCGACAAGAGCCGCGCGGACGCGCTGCGCTTCTACCAGGAGCTCGGCTTCAAGCCGACGCACGAGGGCATGAAGCTGCATCTCGGCAGGGAGTCCAACGCTTAGCCTCCCGTTAACCACTCCAGGCTAAGGCTGGCGCCATGGTTCCGGCGACGGCGTCGGATCATCCGTGGAGTGCGACTATGACCAAGGGTGAAGCGTCCGTCGAACCCTCGATGGACGAGATCCTTTCCTCGATCCGCAAGATCATCGCCGAGGACGAGGTGCAGGAAGAACCGACCTCCGGCGCGGACGATGCCGAGGACGTCACGGTCGCCGCGGCGCGCGTCGAGCTTGAAGACGATGACGACGACATCCTCGAGCTGACGGAAGACGACGAGTGCGCCGAGGCCGACATGGATCCGGCGGAGGCAGAGTTCGTCGATCCGGAGCCCGAGAACGTCCCAGACGACGAGGCCGTCGAGGCGCCCGAGGTGATCATGGCCGAGCCTGCAGCGTTCGCCGAGGAGCCAGAGGCCGAGGAGCCCGGCGCAATGGAGGCGGACGAGGTCGCCGACGTCGATCTGCTCGACGAGGGGCTCGCGGCCGACGCCGACGTGGTGGCGGAAGCGGCCACGTCGCAGGCGGCCGAGACGGCGGGGCCCGCGCTTCTCGCTACCGATGCGGCGAGCGCCGCGTCGGGTGCGATCCACAAGCTCGCCAGCGCGGTGGCGCCGGGCGAGGTGATCCCCGACGGCAATCGCCCGGTCGAGGTCTTCCTCGCCGACCTGCTCCGCCCGGAGCTCAAGGGCTGGCTGGACCAGAACCTGCCGGCGCTGGTGGAGCGCATCGTCGAGCGCGAGATCAAGCGCCTGGTGCGCGACGCCCAGCCGGAGTAAGCCGGGTCCGTCAGTACCGATCCGTCAGGCACCCGCCGCGCCGCCGTCGCAGCGGGCGGGGCTCGCTTGAAGCGCTCCGGGCGTTCTTCTAGAACGCCAGCACACCGAGTGCCCTCATCCACCGGATCGAACTTGGACAAGACCTACGTTCCCGCGGCCGTCGAGTCCGGCCGTGACGCCGCCTGGGAGGCGAGCGGACGCTACCGCGCCGCCGACAACGGCGCGCCCTACTGCATCATGATGCCGCCGCCGAACGTCACCGGCTCGCTGCACATGGGCCACGCGCTGACCTTCACGGTTCAGGACACGCTGGTCCGCTACCAGCGGATGCGAGGCCGGGCGACGCTTTGGCAGCCCGGCACCGATCACGCCGGCATTGCGACGCAGATGGTCGTTGAGCGCGAGCTCGCACGTGAGGGCAAGAGCCGTGGTGAACTCGGGCGCGCCGCGTTCGAGGACCGCGTCTGGACATGGAAGGCGGAGAGCGGCAGGACGATCGTCAACCAACTTCGCCGGCTTGGCGCGTCGCCGGACTGGGCGCGCGAGCGCTTCACGATGGACGCAGGTCTCTCGGCCGCCGTCCGGCGTGCCTTCGTCACGCTCTACGGCGAGGGGCTG
>CAYUKE010000378.1:0-3100 GCA_964445185.1 uncultured Geminicoccaceae bacterium | reverse complement strand
GCCGTTGAACGGCTCGCGCGTCCTTATCCTGGGCATCGCCTACAAGCCCAACGTCGACGACATGCGCGAAAGCCCTTCCATCGCCTTGATGGAGCGGCTGGGCGAGAAGGGCGCCATCCTCGCCTACAGCGACCCGCATGTGCCCACGTTCCCCGAGATGCGCGAGCACAGCTTCGATCTAGCGAGCACACCCCTCGATGCGACGGTCCTTGCAACGTTCGATGCGGTCATCCTGGCGACCGACCATGCCCGGTTCAACTATGACCTCATTCGCGATCACGCGCGGCTGATCATCGACACGCGTGGGCGCTTCGCGGAGAGCCTTCCCCATGTCGTCAAGGCCTGAACCGACGGCCACCTACGCATTGATCGGGGCGGCCGGGTACATTGCGCCCCGGCACATGGCGGCGATCCGCGACACCGGCGGCCGGCTCGCGGTCGGCTTCGACGTAAACGACAGCGTCGGCGTCATCGACAGCTTCGCCCCCGACGCCGCGTTCTTCATCGACTTCGAGCGCTTCGCCGCCGACCTGGAGCGGCGCAAGACGGCACCGGGCGAGCGCGTCACCCATGTGAGCGTCTGCTCGCCCAATCACCTGCATCATGCCCATGCCGCGGCTGCGCTCCGAGCCGATGCGGACGTGATCTGCGAGAAGCCGCTGGTGATCGAGCCCGCGCTGCTCGATGACTTGGCACTTCTCGAACGCGCCAGCGGGCGGCGCATCTACACCATCCTGCAGCTCCGCCATCACCCGGCCATCCTGGCGCTGAAGGACCGTGTCGCCGCGAGCGGCAGGCACTACGACGTGCTCCTGACCTACATCACGTCGCGCGGCCGCTGGTACGCCGAGAGCTGGAAAGGCGATCCGCGCCGCTCGGGCGGCATCGCGATGAACATCGGCATCCATTTCTTCGACATGCTGAGCTTCGTCTTCGGTCCGCTCCGGGAGAACCGGCCGCACCTCGTCGAGCCGAACCGCGCATCGGGCTGTCTCGACTTCGAGAACGCGAGAGTGCGCTGGTTCCTCTCGATCGACCGAGGTGATTTGCCCTCAGTCACCCCACCGCGCCAGACGACCTACCGCTCGATCACGCTGGACGGCGAGGAGGTCGAGTTCTCCGGTGGCTTCACCGATCTCCACACCGTGAGCTATCAGGAGATCCTCGCCGGTCGCGGCTACGGGCTCGACGCGGCACGTGCGAGCGTCGAGGCGTCGTTCCGGGTGCACAATGGACCGCTCTTCCAAGCGCGCGGCGACGCGCATCCGATGCTCGATCGAGCACGTCACGCATGAGCGCCAGTGGTGAGGTTCGCGTCCACCCGACGGCCGTCGTCGACGATGGCGCGACGCTCGGCGCGGGCACCAGGGTTTGGCACTTCACCCACGTGTCGTCCGGCGCCGTGATCGGCAAGCGCTGCTCTCTCGGCCAAAACGTGTTCGTCGCCGACCGGGTCCGCCTGGGGGACAACGTCAAGGTGCAGAACAACGTCTCGATCTACGACGACGTGACACTGGAGGACGACGTCTTCTGCGGGCCGAGCATGGTCTTCACCAACGTCTACAACCCGCGCTCGGCCGTCCCGCGCAAGCACGAGTATCGACCGACGCTCGTCCGCCGCGGCGCGACGCTCGGCGCCAACTGCACGATCGTCTGTGGCTGCACGATCGGCGCCTTTGCCTTCGTCGCCGCCGGTGCCGTCGTGGTCGCCGATGTCGCCGACTTCGCGCTCGTCGTCGGCGTCCCGGCGCGCCACGCCGGCTGGATGAGCGCGCACGGCGAGCGCCTAGCCTTACCGCTGAGCGGCGATGGCATGGCGACCTGCCCCGCGACGGGGGACACCTACCGAATGCACGCGGGCCAGGTGCAGCGCACCGACGCGTAACGGCGGCCGGATCTGCGCACCGTCAGGCTAACTCGGGTGCTTCCGCAACAGCCGTTCGTAAAGCTCCAACAGCTTAGGCTCATGCTGATCCCAGGCTTCCGCCACCATGAAGGCCCTGCAGCCGTCGCGTGCGGTGGCGAATTGGGCGTCGTCAAGCTTGCGGACCGCTTCGGCGATCGCCGCCGGGGTGACGTGTGCCGGCAGCAGCCATCCACAGCGATAGTGATTGATCACGCGCTCCAACTCGGGGAACGCCGACGCGAGGAATGGTACATTCACCTGGGGGTAAGCCCAAAGGCGATTTGGCGAGGCAAGCCAGTGGTTCAGGCTACCGGGCTCCAGGCCCAGAAAGCCGAGCGCGGCGCCCGCAGTCCACGCCGGCAGTTCGGTCGCTGGCACTGCGTCAAGGAGCGCCAGCCGGCAGCGCAACGTGTTTGGCAGCGCGTCACGGATTGCACTCAGGTGTGGACGGAGGGGTCCGTGGCCGACGAACGCGACCGCCCAGCCCTCGGGCAACAGCGCCGCGCTACGGGCGAGCTCGGGCAAGTAGCGAGTACTGTTCCAGACGCCTTGATAGAGGATGATCTTCGTTTCCGGCGACCACGCGCCAGCTGCGTGGAGCCGACCGTCGTAGTGCACCTTTTCCATTCGCGGCGACGCGTTCGGTAAGGTGATCGCCGGCGGCAGTCTAGGAAAATGAGCCGCGTAATAGTCGCTCAAACTCTGGTTAACCGTGATGAAGCCAGCGACTTCGTCCGCCAGACGCGCAATCGTGTGCGCGTCCCGCTCGGACTTGACGCGGTGCCGCCGCGAGCTGTTGTCCTGATCATAGATTTCATGGGCGTCGAAGATCAGCGGAACATTTCGCGCGCTGGCCAAGCGAACGCCGAGGGGCAAGGCACCAACATCGTGGGTGTGAACGATGTCGGCTGGATGGTCGCGGGCGCTCGCTGCGAAGCTCCGATCGCGGAGTTCCCGACGTGCGTGAAACCAAGCGATCGACCGTGGCGCTCCGCTGAGCCTCAGCGCGAATTGGAGCCATCCTGCGTCACAATGCTGTCGGCCGGCGCGCGGCTCCACCACGGGAGGCTCCAAGCTGGTACTCGCGACCGCATCGGGGACGTCTGGTGGCGCCGTGCGCTGGGGCCGTTGCAGTCGCTGCCGCGAGGCCGCGCGGGGGTGGCCCAACCTGAAGATGCGCGTGCCGTTCGCTAG
>CAYUKE010000377.1:0-3163 GCA_964445185.1 uncultured Geminicoccaceae bacterium | reverse complement strand
GGCGCGGCAGTCTGAGCGAGGTGATGGCCCGCGCCATCCCTTATGTGGCCGTGATGCTGGCCATGGTCGTGCTGCTTGTCCTCTTCCCGAGCCTGGCCACCTGGCTGCCATCCGGCTGAGCGCGCTCAGATGCCCTCGAACAGCACCGTCGAGAGGTAGCGCTCGGCGAAGGACGGGATGATGGTGACGACGCGTTTGCCGGCCATCTCCGGCCGCTTCGCCACCTGCAAACCGGCCCAGATCGCAGCTCCGGACGAGATGCCGACCGGCAGGCCGTCGCGCCGGGCGGCCTCGCGCGCTAGGTTGAGGGCGTCGTCGTTGGCGACCGTGATGATCTCGTCGATCAGCTCGGTGCGCAGCACCTCAGGCACGAAGCCGGCGCCGATCCCGGCGATCGGGTGGAGGCCGGGCTCGCCGCCGGAAATGACCGCACTCGCCGCCGGCTCGACCGCGATCATCCGCAGCGCCTCCCGCCGCGGCTTGAGCACCTCGGCACAGCCGGTGAGGGTGCCGCCGGTGCCGACGCCACAGACGATGGCGTCGACCTCGCCGTCGGTGTCGCGCCAGATCTCCTCGGCCGTCGTCTGGCGGTGAATCGCCGGATTGGCGGGGTTGGTAAACTGGCTCGGCATCACGGCGCCGGGCGTCGACGCCAACAGCTCGTCCGCTTTGGCGATCGCGCCCTTCATGCCGCGTTCCTTGGGCGTGAGGACGAGTTCGGCGCCGAGGAGTGCGAGCATCTTGCGCCGTTCCAGCGACATCGATTCCGGCATCGTCAGGATCAGCCGGTAGCCGCGCGACGCGGCCGCAAAGGCGAGGCCGATGCCCGTGTTGCCCGAAGTTGGCTCGATCAGCGTGCTGCCAGGCCCGATGCTACCCCGTTGCTCGAGGTCGAGGACCATCGAGACCCCGATACGGTCCTTGACGCTAGATGTCGGATTAAAGAACTCGAGCTTGAGGCAGTGGTCGGCGACGATCCGATGGGCAGTCGCCAGCCGCGGCGCCCTGACCAAGGGCGTGTTGCCGATGGTCTCCGCGATCGAGTCGTAGATGCGGCCTCGGCCCGGAGCGTCCAGTTTCAGCTCTGGCCTATCGATCGGCTGATCCATCGTTGATCCTCCCTTACCTCGTCCCTCACTCGGCCATCATGCGCATGGTGTCGAGGCTGAAGGTGATGGGCATCAATTAACAATTATGCGGCGTAATTTATGCGTCTACCAAGTACCCCGACGACATCGGCGGCGCCCGGCCCCGCGCTAGCGGGCCGCAGCTAGGGGCTGCGTCGTCTGCTCGAGCCAAGCGCGCGTGGGCGCGTCAAGGAGCGGCGCCAGCGAGTCTCGGACCGTGTCGTGATAGGCATCGAGCCACGCCCGTTCGGCATCATCGAGCAGGCTCGCGTCGACCAGGCGAAGGTCGATCGGGGCCAGGGTCAGCGTCTCGAAGCCCAACAGCGCCTTCTCGCCGCCTGCGGGCGTGCCGCGCTCGACGACCAGCAGCAGGTTCTCGATGCGGATGCCGAACGCGTCGGCAACGTAGCTGCCCGGCTCGTTCGAAACGATCATGCCCGGCTCGAGCGCGGCGTCGCCACCGCGCTTCGCGAGCCGCTGCGGTCCCTCGTGGACACACAGGTGGCTGCCGACGCCGTGACCGGTCCCGTGGTCGAAGTCGAGCCCAACGGCCCAGAGCGCGCGGCGCGCGAACGGATCGAGCTGCGAGCCGCGCGTGCCCTTCGGGAACAGCGCGGTCGTGACGGCGATGTGCCCCTTGAGCACGAGGGTGAAGCGCCGGCGCATCTCGGCTGTCGGCGCGCCAATGGCAACCGTGCGGGTGATGTCGGTCGTCGCATCGACGTATTGGCCGCCGCTGTCGACTAGATAGAGGCTGCCGGCTTCGAGCTCACGGTTGCTGTCGGCCGAGACACGATAATGGACGATGGCACCATTGGGCCCGGCGCCACTGATCGTGTCGAAGCTCGGCCCGAGATAGCTGGCATCGCGCGCCCGCTCGGCGTGCAGCCGCTCGGCGGCGCTGATCTCGTCGGTGCGCGCCACGCCGTCGAGCCAAGCGAGAAAGCGGGTCACAGCGACGCCGTCAATCCGCTGGGCGCGGCGGGCACCTTCGATCTCCGCGTCGTTCTTACGCGCCTTCGCCACGGTGACCGGGTCGTTGCCTTCGATGACGCAGAGGCCGGCATCGGTCAGCTCGCGGACCAATCCAGCGTGCGTCACCGCCGGGTCGACCAGCACCCGCACACCCTCAGCGGCAAGCTGCGCGTAGAGCGCGCGCCGCGCCGCGAGATCGTGGAGCCCGATCTCCGCGTCTTCGAACGCAAATGCCGGAGCGACCTTGCGCGGGTCCGTCAGCAGGACGGCGCGCCCGCCCGGTAGCACGAGCGCAAGGCCCAGACAGACCGGGTTGAAGGGGATATCGGCGCCGCGGATGTTGAGCAGCCAAGCGATGCCGTCGGCGGCCGAGACGAGCAGCGCATCGGCGCCGGCGTCGCGCACCTCCTGCAGGAGCCGCTCGCGCTTGGCGCGGCTGGCCTCACCGGCATGGGCCAGAGGATGGCCACGGATCGGCGCGCACGGCGGCGCCGGCCGGTCCGCCCAGATCGTGTCTACCGGATTGGCCTCAAGCGGCACGAGGGCGGCGCCAGCCGACTTCAGCGCCGCGGTCAGCGCCTCAATATCGGCCTTGGTGTGCAACGTTGGGTCGTAGCCGACGCGATCGCCGGCCCGCGCCTGCCGCTTCAGCCATTTGGCCGGCGGCTCCTCGACGAGATGCGGGGTGGCGTAGAGATCCTGGTCGACCTCGACTCGCACCTGCAGCGCGTAGCGCCCGTCGGTGAACACAGCAGCCTGCTCGCGCAGCACGACGACCCGAGCGGCCGAGCCGGTGAAGCCGGTGAGCCAGGCGACCCGCTCCTCGGCGGCCGGCAGGTATTCGCTGCCGAACATGTCGGTGCGCGGCAGAACGAAGCCCTCGACGTCGGCGCGCGCCAGCTCGTGCCGTAACGCCTGCAATCGCTCTCGCGCCGCGCTCACCGCATACTCCTTCCTTCTGACGCAAAACGCCCGGCACGGTGGCCGGGCGTCGGCTGTCGGCGCGTGCCGGCGTTACTTCAGCGGCGCCATCACCATGACCATCTGCCGGCCTTCCATCT
>CAYUKE010000376.1:0-3181 GCA_964445185.1 uncultured Geminicoccaceae bacterium | reverse complement strand
CTGACGACGATCGGCGAGCAGCGCCAGACGAAGACGCCGACGCGCGAAATGGCTTCGACGTGAAATCGGCCTTAGAGAGACCAAGCGCTCAACAGCGAGGCCGACCGTTGGTCTCCCGACAGCGGACGTGCCGTGCACGATGGCGAAGGGCCAGAGCTCCGGCCTGTTCTTGCTCCTGGGTTCACCTCACTCTCGCCTGCGCCAGTCGCCTGCCGCAGGCGGTTAGGTGTTTCGAACGCCGCAGTGCGCCGATACATCTCCGTCGCCTTGTTCCGATCGGTGCGTCCTGCGCAGTAGCGAACAGACCTGCGGCCGGCGCTATACGCTCAGATGCGGACGGAACCCAGCCAGAGGTCCCTAGAGCCGTTTCCAGCAATGCTGAATGGGGCGTGAAATTCCCAGAGCGGTTCTGATGTGCTTCGAGCTTCCTGCTGGGAGGGGTGTCAATCGGCATGCAATCGGGACCCCTTAGGCGTCCGCCGGCCCGCCGAAGCCAAGCGCGAGGTCAATCGTGCTTTGATCTCGCCGGGCGGCCTAGAACGGTCTGCCGGCCAGGGCGGTGGCGATCACCAGCAAGCTTGGTCGTGCGGTTGCCGTGGCGTGGACCTGGAGCGCGGCTGCGTCGGGAGCCGCAAAGCTCAACCATCCCTGCGCCATGACAGCGAGAGGCGGCGCGAGCGCCGCCTCTCTGCCGTGTCGCATTCCCAGGCGTTGCCTGGGTGAGCGCGGTTAAGCAGCGAGCGGCGTGCGCGTCTCCTCCACCCATTCGAGGCCGGGCCGGTAACGACCGGCGACTCGGCCGTTCTCCAGTGCGAAGAGGTGGAGCCAGCCATTGTCGAAGAGGGCGCGCACCTCTGGGTGACGCTCCAGCACGTCCGCGATCGCTTCCTTCGGCGCCTCGATCAGCACGCTGAGGCGCAGGGGCTCATGGATTAGCTTCTCGCCGTCGTGGATCGTCTGCCATGGCAGGCCAGGCCGCAAGATGCCGCCATTGCCCTGCACCACACCAATGCCGCCCACCACGTTGTGAATGAGCTTGTTGCCACCGCCGAAGGCTGCCGGCGCCACCGTCGAGCCGTAGTACTGCAGGTTGATCCAGCTGGCGACGACGACCGGCGCGGTTAGGATCAGCTCGAGCGTGGCGAACTCCGCGTCCTCCTTCCACGAATAGTTGTGCAAGAAGGTGCGGCCCTGGAGATCCGCACTCGATGTCACGCCACGCGGCGCAGCGATGAAGGCCGCGCAGCCGGCAAGGCCCCACTCCGGGCGCACCTCCGCCCAGTTGACCGCGCGCGACGCGACGTTCTGGGCGGTTGCCCTGGGGAGCCGCACGGCACGTTCGGCACGTGCTACCTCGCCGGCCGCCTCCAGCCATTGCCGCGCCTGCGCGATGTCCGCCGTGTGCGAGGTCTCATCGACGCCGTCGTAGAAGGTGACCTGATCGGTCACGGTATCGTGCAGCCCTGCCACGAACAGCGTGTCCTCGGGCAGGTGGATGCCGTGCGCTGGCAGGCCCGCTCGCGTTTCGGGATCGTTCAGGAGTGCTGCCAGCACGCGCGACGACACCTCGCCAGTCTGACCGGCACAAGCCCCGCAATGATAAGCGCTTTCATGGGGATTGTTGGTAACCTGCGCGCCGTGGCCAAGCAGCAGGATCAGCCGTGCGTGGCTCTTGGTCAGGCTCATCGCGCGCAGGACCGCGGCGCCGGTGTTGGCTTTCTGCTCGGCCGTCAGCCCGCCGACGACATGGGGCGCCGGCTCGGGCTGAAGGCCCTTGGCACCCAACCCCAAGGCGTCCTTCACCAGTTTCCAGCCATAGACCGGCCCCGCCGCCTCGACGAACGCGAAGGATGACACGGCCGCCTGCCGGAACCGGCCCCAAGCGCGGCTGGCGCGCGCGGCGATCCGGAACGCCTGCTCGGTTGCGTCATCGGCACGGCTTTAGGTGGTGATCGCCGGGGTCAGCAGGACCGGCATATGGGGCTGTTCGATGTCCGACCCCTGGGACTTGTGGGCCAGGGGAAGGCCGAAGAAGCCGGCAAAGCCGATCGTCTCCATCTCCGAGCTCTGTCGCTCGAACGCGCGGCGAAACACCTCCGAGCGCACGTCGATGCAGAAGGAGGCCTGAACCGGCGGCCGAGTATCGGTTTGCTTCGGGGGGGTGAGTGCGCCAATCACGTGCCGCTGATAGGCGCGTTCGGCGGCATTCTGCAGGATCGTGTCCAGAACCTGATCGGCGGTGGCGGCTAGCGGCGCGGCGTGCGCCGCAACCGTCTCATGCCATGCGTCTTCTACGGCCGGGAACCGTTCCAGCAGCGCCTCTTCCCAGACGAGCCGGATCGCCAGCAGGTCCGTCAGGGTCTGGTCCGTCTGGTCGTAGAGTTCCGCCTGCCAGAGCAGCCAACGCGCATGCTGCGACCAGCCGCCGAGATCCATCAGCAGCCGGTGGAACGCCGTCTCAGCGGCCTCGGTCGTAAGGCCAAGCGCGTTTGCTGCCCGCAGGACGGCGCGGTCGGCCGTATCGGGCCCGGCGGCGACATGGGCACAGAATTCGTTCAATCCGAAGATTTCGGCGCTCATGTCGTGGGTTGCCCAGGCGCGCCATGACGCGAAGGCGCCAAGACCTGGCGCCGGTGTCCAGAACGCCTGTCCTCGGTCGAAGTACCCCGCCGCCCACAGCCCGAAGCTCCGCGCGATGATGGCGGGCCAATCCGTGCCGCTCTCTGTCCGGGCCAGATCCGCGACCGTCGGCAGGACTTCGGGCTCGGGGCTGGTTTCGGAAAGGCGGGCCTTCAGAGCTCCGAGATCCTTCGGCTTGAGCGGTGAGGCGCTATCGTCGAGGGCGGCCTGAAGGTCTTCGTCGCCGATCTTTCCTTCGGCGATCCGCTGGGCGTAGACGGCGCGCGCCTGCGTCACCCGCACCCCGGCCACGCGGGAGAGCCGCGCCGCGGCATGGGCCATGTCCTCTTCGGCCTGCCCGAGGAAGGGGTTGACCGCCACCGTGGCATCCAGAGGGAAGGCGGGCGGGATAATCCGTGCCGCGGCCTCCGCCGCCTTCAGGACACTGGAGACGATGGCCGGCTCGGTCGGTGTTTGCTTGATGAACATCGTGGTGTTCTCCGTGCGTATCGGGTTCGTAGTTCGGTCCGTGTGTTCAGTTCGCCCTGGTGACCCTCAGCTG
>CAYUKE010000375.1:0-3181 GCA_964445185.1 uncultured Geminicoccaceae bacterium | reverse complement strand
AACCCGGTGCGGCCATGGCCGGCGCCAGCTTCTTCGACATCAAGGTGGTGGGCCGCGGCAGCCACGCGGCGATGCCCTGGGTCAGCCGAGACGCGCTCATGATCGGCACCGCGCTCGTCGGCCAGCTTCAGACCATCGTGTCACGCAACCTTCCGGCGACGGAGGCCGCCGTGGTCTCGGTCACCCGGATCACCTCCGGCTCGGCCTACAACATCGTCCCGGAGACGGCCGAGCTCGGCGGCACCATCCGCTACTTCGAGCCCAAGGTGCTGGAGACAATCACCGCACGCATGGAGGCCATCTGCGCCGGCTTCGGCCAGGCCATGGGGGCCGAAATCAACTGCGATGTTCGCAACGTGTTCGACGTCCTCGTGAACGACGAACACCTGTCCACCGCCATGGTGGATGCGGCCCGCGACGTCGCCGGAGAGAAGGCCACCGTCAAGGACGATGTCACCATGGGCTCCGAGGACTTCGCCGACATGCTGCGCGTCGTGCCCGGCGCCTACTGCACCATCGGCCACGCCGGCGACGTGCCGCTCCACAATCCGGCGTTTGTGTTCGATGACACGATGCTCCCCGTCGGCGCCTCGGTCATGGCGCGGCTGGTGGAAACCCGCGGCGCCGCGGCGTGACCCCCTGCGACCTCAGTGCGGTTGAAGCGAGGCGCCTGATCGACACCAAGGCGTTGTCGCCGGTGGAGTTGATGGAAAGCTGCCTCGCCCGGATCGAGGCCGTGAACGGCGCCATCAACGCCATCGTGACGCTTGACGCGGACGGCGCACTCGCCGCGGCGCGCGCGGCCGAGGCGGCGATCATGCGCGGTGATTCCCTCGGATCGCTTTCCGGCCTCCCGGTCGCCATCAAGGACCTTGAGGCGGTGGCGGGCCTGCGCTTCACCCAGGGCTCGCTGATCCACAAGGATGATGTGCCGACGGCCGATAGCCCGGCGGTGGCGCGGCTGCGGGCCGCTGGCGCCATTGTCTTTGCCAAGACGAACACGCCTGAGTTCGGCGCCGGCGCCAACACGTTCAACGAGGTCTTCGGGGCGACCCGCAACCCCTGGAACACGGCGCTCTCCTGCGCCGGTTCCTCGGGGGGCTCTGCCGTCGCCGTCGCTACGGGCGAGGCCTGGCTTGCCGACGGCGACGACCTCGGCGGTAGCCTGCGGACGCCGGCGGCGTTTTGCGGCGTCGTCGGCCTGCGGCCGTCGCCGGGCCGGGTTCCGGTCGGTGATCACCGCAGTCGTTTCCAGACGCTGGACGTCCGTGGGCCGCTCGCCCGGGACGTCCGCGACTGCGCCCTCATGCTCGATGCGATGGCGGGCTTCGATCCCCACGACCCGCTCTCCTTCGACGCGCCGGTCGTCCCCTTCCGCGAGGCCGTCGAGCAGCGACCCGCCCTGCGGCGCGTCGCCTTCTCGAGCGATCTCGGCGGCATCACGCCGGTCGACGCGGAGGTGGCGCGGATCTGCGCGGCGGCGGCCGCCAGCTTCGAGCGGCTCGGCGTGGAGGTCGTCGAGGCGAGCCCCGATCTCGGCGCCGCCGTCGCGACCTTCACGACCCTCCGTGCCGCGCTCTATGCCGAGCGTCACGAACCCCTGCTCACCGCGCACCGCGACCTCTTGAAGCCCGAGATCGTCTGGAACACCGAGGCCGGCTTGGCGCTCGACGCGGCGGCGATCGGTGCCGCGGCGCGGGCGCGCACGTCGCTGCAGCAGGCCATGGCATGCTTTCTCGACGACCACGACCTCTTCCTCTGCCCGGCGGCGATCTGCCCGCCCTATCCCGTCGAGCAGCGCTACGTCGAGGCCGTGAACGGCCATCGCTTCGCGTCGTACATCGATTGGGTGAGCTGCGCCTTCGCGATCACGCTGACCGGGGCGCCGGCTCTGTCGCTGCCCGCCGGCCTGAACTCGGCGGGACTGCCCGTCGGCCTGCAGATCGTGGGCCCGCACCGGGGCGAAGCGCTGGTCCTAAGCGCCGCCGCTTGGCTGGAGGACACGATCGGCCGGTTGATCGACGGGGTCCTCCAGCCTCGCGGCGAAGCCTAGGCGTCGAGCGCCTGCAGCTTCTCCAGGTCCACACACCAGCGATCGGCCCCCAGGGCGACCAGGATACCGCGGCGTCGGAAGCGGATTAGGGCACGGTGGACGTCGGCAGCCCGGACGTCGAGAAGCGCGGCCCAAAGGGCCGGATCCGGCGCCGGGCAGAGCCGGGCGATTCCACCCTCGCGCCGCGCAGGTCGCGCCGCTGCGGCGAGCGCTGCGGCAATGCGGGCATCGACGATCTTCCGCGCGTCGGTGCCGGCGCTGCGGCCGGTCAGCGCCTGCGCCACGTTGTGCGCCAGCCGTGGCGATAGCGCCATCGCGCGCAGCAGTGTGTTGCGCGCCGTTTCGGCGATGAGCACCGGGGTTAGCGCAACCGCCGAGAAGGTGAGCGCCTGCGCGCAGAGCGCGTGACGCAGGCCGATTGTCTGCCCGGCATCGTAGGTCTCGTCGGGGTGTTCGTTGGGCTGGGCAAGACGGACGGTACCCTCCGCCAGCGCAAGGAACGTGGTCTTAAGCTCGCCGCGGCGGACCAGGGTGGCGCCGGCCTCGCATCGTCGCCATCGGGCCGCATTGCCCAGGTCGAGTAGGGTCTCGGAGTCGACGTCGCGAAACAGGGTGATATGGCCGAGCGTCGCTTCCGCTAGCGCGCTGAATGGTTCGGGCGGCATTGATCTTTGTCTCCCATCGAGCGCCGCCGAGAATCACCTCTTCCACATCGCCGCACTGTGTGGAATCGCACTGCGTGGCGGAATCCTTGGTCGTTGCGACCTACGCACCACATTGCGTGCAGGGTAACGGAGGATGGTGATGCTGAGCTGGTTCAAGCCCAAGGATGTGCCGACGGCCGAGACGGCCTTGCCGGGGCGTGGCGACCCAATCTCGACCGCGTCGCACCACGCGGTGAGCGGCGCGGCGCTGCACCCGCCCTATCCGGAGGGCGCGCGGGAGGTGGTGGTCGGCCTCGGGTGCTTCTGGGGCGCCGAGCGCAAGTTCTGGCAGGAGCCCGGTGTCCTGGTGACTGCAGCCGGCTACGCTGGTGGGCACACGCCCAACCCCACCTATGAGGAGGTCTGCTCCGGCCGGACGGGCCACACCGAGGTCGTCCGCGTCATCTACGACCCGGCCGCCGTC
>CAYUKE010000374.1:0-3220 GCA_964445185.1 uncultured Geminicoccaceae bacterium | reverse complement strand
CGGGCGAGGGTGAAGAAGAGGACGTCGGCGGCCTCGTGGATGACGTGCTCGCGCTCGCTGGCCTCGACCAGCTCGTTGGCCTCCTCGGTGAGCTTGGCGCCGAGCAGCGCCGGGTCACGGAAGAGCTTGGCGGTGTACGAGCCCGCGGGCGCCGCCGCCTTGCGCCGTTCCAATGTGCGCATCAGCGCGCCGAGGCCGGAATCCGTGCCGAAGCAGCTGCGCCGTTCCAGATGACAGAAGCCGACCCCCGTCTGCCGCACGACGACGCGGAGGCTGTCGCGGTCGCAGTCGGGATCGACGCGCAGCAGCTCCTGCATGGCACCGGACGTCTCGCCCTTGCGCCACAGACCGCGCGAGCGCGATTGGTAGATGCCGCGCCGCTCGGCTACGGCGGCCTTCAGGCTCTCGCGGCTCGAATAGACCAGGCCGAGGGCCATGCCCCGCTCGTCGCAGACGACGGTCGGGATCAGCCCGTCCGGGCGGTCGGAGCGGAGCGGGGCGGCGATCGCCTCGCCGAGATCGAGCCGGCCCGAATAGAGCGCCATGCCGACCTGCGCATCGGCGCCGATCGCATCCAGCTCTCGGATCTCCTCGGGCGTCGTCACCCCGCCGGCGATCGTCACCCGAGCCGCGCCCGCCGCCTCGACGATGCGCCGCGCGAAGTCGAGGTCGGTGCCCTGCATCCGCCCCTCGCGCTCGACGAAGGTGACGAGGGAGCCACCGACCAGGTCCTTCAGCTCGGCGACGCGCTCGAGCACGCGGCGGCCGGTGGCCTGGGTCCAGCCCTCGACGACGATCTCGCCGTCGCGCGCATCGAGCGCGGCGATCAGGCGTTCGCGCGGCAGCTTGGCCAACAGCTCGGGCGTTGCCGCGGTGCCGAGAATGATCCGCTCGGCGCCGGCATCGAGCCAGCCGACCGCCGCCGCCTCGGAGCGGATGCCGCCGCCGACGCGGCAGGGGTGACGGCGGAGGAGGTCTTCGATGAGCGCCCGGTTGCTGCCCTTGCCCATGGCAGCGTCGAGGTCGATGACGGCGATCTCGCCGGCGACCGCGAAGCGCTCGGCGATGGGCAGCGGGTCGCCCGCCTCGATCGCCAGGCGCTCGCCGCCGACGAGCTGCACCGCCTGGCCGCCCTGAAGATCGATGGAGGGAATGATCATCGCCGGACCAGCACCCCGAGGTCGGCAAGCTGGTCCTTGATGGCGCCGACCGTGGTCTCGTCGTCGTGGAAGATGGAGGCGGCGAGAACGGCGTCGGCGCCGGCGGCGAAGGCGTCGGCCAGATGCTGCGCGTTGGCGGCCCCGCCCGAGGCGATCACCGGCAGCCGGCTCGCCTCGGCCACCGCCTCGGTCAGCGGCAGGTCGTACCCTTCGCGCGTCCCGTCGCGGTCCCAGCTCGTCAGCAGGATCTCTCCGGCGCCGAGCTCGGCCACCTGCCGCGCCCAGGCGACGGCGTCCAAGCCGGTGCCCTCGCGCCCGCCCTGGACCAGCACCTCGAAGCGACCGTCGCGCCAGGCGGCGTCGATGGCGACCACGGCGCATTGGCTGCCGAAGCGCTCCGCGATCGCCGCGACCAGGCCGGGATCGGCGACGGCGGCGGTGTTGATCGAGACCTTGTCGGCGCCGGCTTCGAGGAAATCGCCCGCGTCCTCGAGCCGGCGCACGCCACCGCCAACGGTGAGCGGGATGGCGAGGCCCTCGCGCACCCGGTCGACCACCTCGAGGCCGTGCGCCCGGCCGGCGGGCGTCGCCGAGACATCGAGGATGACGATCTCGTCGGCGCCCTGGGCCTCGTACAGCCAGGCCCGCTCGGCCGGGTCGCCGGCATCGCGCAGGCCCTGGAAGCGCACGCCCTTGACCACGCGCCCGTCGGCAACGTCGAGGCAGGGGATGACCCGCTTGGTCAGCATGCCAGCCAGCCCTCCAAGAGCGCCCGGCCGTAGGCGCCCGACAGCTCCGGGTGGAACTGGCAGCCGACCGTGCGGCCGCGGCGCATGGCGGCGACGAACGGGCCGCCATGCTCGGCCGTGGCGACCGCCCAGCCCGGCGCCGCGGTGGCGCGGAAGCTGTTGGCGAAGTAGGCGAAGCCCGAGGGCAGCAGATCGTCGTCGCCGTCGATGTGGTTCCAGCCGAACTGCGGGACGCGAACGCCTTCGGGAAAGCGGCCGATGTCAGCCTCGACGATCCCCAAGCCGTCCGCGTTCGGGCTCTCGGCGCTGGCCCGGAACAGGAGCTGGTGGCCGACGCAGACCGCGAGGGGCGGCCGGTCGGCGGCGATCCGCTCCGCGAGCGCCACGTCCGCGCCGCTTGCCTGCAGCGTCTCGAGCGAGGCCCCGAACGCGCCGACGCCGGGGAGGACGACATGGCCGGCCGCGCGCACCGCCTCGGCCGCGCCGGTGATCTCGACGCTGCGGCCGAGGCGGCGGAAGGCGGCCCGGACCGACGCGAGGTTGGCCGTGCCGGTCGGCACGATGACGACGGCCGCGCTCACACGAGCAAGCCCTTGGTGCTCGGCACGTCATCGTGGCCATCGCCGGCCGTCGCGTCGCGCAGCGCCAGCGCCAGCGCCTTGAACGCGGCCTCGACCCGGTGGTGGTCGTTGTCGCCGCGCAGCACGTCGACGTGCAGCGCCATGCGCGCCGCGGTCGCCAACGACTGCAGCACATGGGTGAGGTTCTCGGTTGCGACCGGGCCGATCGCCTCCCGCCTCAGGCCGAGGTCGATGACCGCGCATGGCCTGCCCGAGAGGTCGACAACGGCCCGGGCGAGCGCTTCGTCGAGGGGGGCGTAGGCGTGGCCGAAGCGACGAATGCCGCGGCGCTCGCCCAGGCAGTCGGCAAGCGCTTGGCCGAGGGCCAAGGCGACGTCCTCGCAGGTGTGGTGGTCGTCGACCTCGAGGTCCCCGTCGCAGCGGATCTCGATATCGAAGCGCGAATGCTTGGCGAGGGCCGTCAGCAGGTGGTCGAGAAAGCCGAGGCCGGTGTCGATCTTGGCGCGACCGACGCCGTCGAGGGCGAGCGCCGCCTCGATCCGCGTCTCGCTCGTCGCGCGTTCGACCACAGCAGTCCGGGGCGGCGGCGCTTCTTCGGTCATCGCCAAACCCTCAAGCGACGATCTGGGCGAGTTGGAAGACGACGATATCGCTGCCGCCGGCCTCCTTGATGCGGGGAATGAGCCGCGGCAGCTCGGTCCGCGGCACCGCCGCCTTAACGGCGAACCCG
>CAYUKE010000373.1:0-3243 GCA_964445185.1 uncultured Geminicoccaceae bacterium | reverse complement strand
CCGCGGGTGCGGGGCGCCGGGATCGTGGGGGTGGCGGGGGTGGGCGGCAGGGTGCCCGCGGGCATCGCCGGTTGGGTGCCGCGCGGGCGCGCGCCGGTCGCCCCGCCGGGGGTGATCCTCTCCGGCGGCGAGACGACGGTGACGGTGACGGGCGCGGGCGGGCGCGGTGGTCGCAACACCGAGTTCCTGCTCGGCTTGGCGCTGGGGCTGGATGGCGCTCCGGGGATCGCGGCATTGGCTGCCGACACGGACGGCATCGACGGCTCGGAGGACAATGCCGGCGCGTTCCTCGTCCCGGACACGCTGGCGCGGATGCGGAGCGCCGGCGTCGACCCGGCGGCGGCGCTCAAGGCCAACGATGCCTACACCGCGTTTGCCGCCGCAGGCGACCTGCTAGAGGTCGGCCCGACGCTCACCAACGTCAACGACCTTCGAGCGATCCTGATCGCCGGCTGAGCGGCGCGGCAGCCGCCTCGGTCGCGGTTGCCGCCGGCGCAGTGCGAGGACCAAGGCGAGCTGGATGACGCCCAGCGCGACCAGGACGCGGGGCTCGGTCGAGAAGCAATCGAAGCTGAGCGCGATGACCGCCGCGACCATCGCCGCCGGCAGCGCCACCGCGTAGATTTGCCCGGCGAAGGCGGGGTCGAAGGGGCGTGCCGAGCGGCCGGCGTGGCCGGCGCCGACGCTGCTGACGAGGGCTACCGTGTAGAGGGCGGGCGGCCCCATGCTCAAGACGACGACGATGATGGGCAGGATCGCTCCCAGCGGCACGACGGTCAGCGCCGCGGCAGCGAAGATCAGGCTCAGGGCCATGCGCAGGCTGAGGAGCTGGAGGATGACGGCGAGGCGGGCGCGCGCGGCCGTGAACGTCATGCCGACATAGATGAGCACGAGCGGCGCGAGCATGCCGGCCAACATGTCGAGCAGGCGCTGCGAGGCCGGCGGCAGGTCGGTCAGCTCGACGTTGAGCCAGACGAGGATCGTCGCCAGCAGGGCGCTGAGCGCAACCGGCTCAAGCAGCAGGCGCTGCAGCCCCGCCGCGACCAGATTGGGTCCCGCGGTGGGCGTGGAGCCGCGGCGGGACAGCGCGAGGGCGATCAGCGGCGCGCCGACGATGTAGAAGGCGATGCAGCCGACATGCCCGGCCGCCGCCTGCGCCAGCCCTTCGCGGCCAAGAGCCAGGTCGACGAAGGGGAAGATGGCGAGCCCGGAGGCGTTGGACGGAAGAACCACCGCCATCGTTCGTGCCTGGGCTGGGGTCGAGCCGCCGCTTCGCAAGCGCGACACCAGCGTCAGGCCGGCCAGCAAGGTGAGGCTCCAGGCGATCATCAGCAGCGGGAGCAGGCTCCACTCCGCCGTGACCCGCACGGAGAGGAGCGCCGTCAGGACCGACGCCGGCAGCGCCACCTTCAAGATGACGTCGCGGATGAGGTCGTGCGCCGCGGGCGGATGCGGCAGCCGACGCAGGGCAATGCCCACGACAATGCAGAAGGCCGACGCGATGAGGTCCTCAGCGAGCATGGCTTGACCGCCGGTGGACGTGGGCGCGCGGGGGCTACCGCGCATGACGCGACGCTATGGGGGTGGCGCATGTCCGCCGTGTGACAGCTCGCACAGGGTCGGGTCGGGCAATGGGCGGCCGGCGCGGCGCCAGCTGGGGTCGCTCCGGATGGCCGCGGAAGGGCGGACTCCGCTGCGCCTGGTCACGCGCGAGCGTGCGCCAGGCGGCAGGACCTTCTCGGTTTACGCGCACGAACCGGTGAGGTGACGCGCAGGGGTTGCTGGTGTTTCATCCCGTGCGAGGGATCGCAACGGTGGCAAGGGCCATCGAGGCTGCGCTTGCCAGTCGGCGCGGCAGCCCTTCTGCCGGCCGGCGACGTCGAGCGCGCCGGTCCACGACCTCGCCGTGTGCGTGGCATCACTGCCGGACCCGGCCGGCGAACGTACGTCGCCGCTGTCGGCTTCGGGGAGACGAGACATGGCCGCCCGGTCGCTCCAGTGGACCACCGCCGCCGCGACGACGCTCTGCATCCTGGCGACGATGGCGACCGTCGGCACGGCGCAGCTTTCCGGCCACCCGACGGTGACCCGCCCGGCGGACCTCACGCCTGAGGTGGCGCAGGGGATCTACGACGCTATTCTACCGCAGATCGCGAGCGGGTATCGCGCGGCCGGCTTCGACTTCATCCGCAACTTCTCGCGTTGGCAGCGCGCCAACACCGCGCCATTCCGTTCGGCTACGCACGGCGAGCGGTTCGTCAACGTCTACGTCAACCGTGGCGCTTTGGCGTACCTCAAGGGTGATCCGACGGCCGTGCTCGACGACGGCGCGGTCATCGTCAAGGACGGCTTCACGGCGATGTCCGATGGCGCGCTCTATCCGGGACCGGCGTCGGTGATGACGAAGGAGGGCGGCGTGGAAGGCGGCTGGCGCTACATCCTGATCATGCCCGACGGCAGCGTGCTTGCCGACAGCGCCGGCGCGACCCGGGACGCGACCGCATCGTGCGCCGCTTGCCACGAACGCGAGCGGGTCGGGACCGAGCCACTGTTCTTCGTCGGTGCGACGGCGGATCGCTAGTCTTCGATGCTCTCGCCGAACGCGGCTAGGCCCTCGGCGAGATAGTCGGCGAGCAGCGGCATGCCGAGGAGATACTCGGCGGTGCGCTCGTTGTGGGCGCGGTTCGCCTCGTCGACCGCCTGCTCCCACTCGTCCGGGCCGTAGCTGCCACGGCCGACCCACGTCAGGGCAACGAGCTCGACCTGGTCGTCCTCGTTGAGGTCGTTGATGATGTCGCGCAGCTCGCCAAACAGCGGATCGTCCTCAGCGCTCTCGTCCAGATCCTCGTCTTCGAGCAACTCGTCCGAGGTGTGCGCACCCGACGCGGCGAGGTCTTCGTCGTCGTCGTCGTTCGCCATGTCGGCATCGAAGACGCGCGCCTTCTGAATCACCATCCGCACCGTGTCGGGGTCGATCGTGAACATGGCTCGATTGTCTCCAAAGGCGTCTTATCGCAACGACGCTTCTTCATCGGTGAGGCTCCTAGCCCCCACCGCTCTTGTAGTTTTGACCAAGGAGGCTGCACGCCGCAAGTGATCGCGACGGTGCATCTTTCGATTTTGGGCGGCGGACGCCGCCGCCCTCGATCGAGACCCGCTAGTTGCGCTGCTCGAGCGGCACGAACGCGCGCTCGGCCGGTCCGGTGTAGAGCTGGCGTGGCCGGCCGATCTTCTGCTCCGGAT
>CAYUKE010000372.1:0-3260 GCA_964445185.1 uncultured Geminicoccaceae bacterium | reverse complement strand
GGCCGTGCGCGCTGGGTCACCGCTCCGGCGTTGAGCACCACCCGGTCGAGACGCACGTCCTCGTCGACCAGCCGCGCCACCACGGCATCGACCTGGGCGGGCTTGGCGAGGTCCACGGGAATGACGATGATCTCGGCGTCTGGCACCTTGGCGCGGACGTCGGACAGCCGCGACCGTACGTCGTGGCCGAGCATCGCTTGGTTCCGCCAGATAATGTCGTTGGCGTCCATCGTCCCGCTGGCGGCAGCGGCCGCGCGGAGCCCTTCGAGCGTCGCATCGACCGTTTCGAACCGTTCATACCAAGCAGGTGCGTAGAACCAGAGATAAACGCCCATGAGCGCGCGCTCGAGCGCGTCGCCGGGTTGGGTCGTGTAGCGGCCGTGCGCGTAGGCCGGATCACTGGCGATCGCCCGTGACATGAGGCTCCAGACGCCGACATTGCGGCCCCGCGTCGCCGCGGCCGTCGCCATCGGCACGGCCCAGCGCATCATGCGCGGAAAGCGGGTGATCCACTCGAGGGCCTGATAGCCCCCCATGGAAGCGCCGGCGACGCCCGCGAGCTGCTCGATGCCCAGATGCTCGGTGACGAGGGCGTGCTGTGCCGTCACCATGTCGCCGATCCCATAGGCCGGGAAGTCGGCGCCGAGCCCGGACGTGGAGGGCGCGGACGAGCCTGGCGAGCCAAGGGCGGTCGGGAAGACGAGATACCAGCGCGTGGGATCGAACGGCGCACCGGGGCGGAACAGGTCCGTCGCAAGGCTCGTTCCCTGGCGATGGTCGCCACTCCAGCCATGCGCATAGAGCACAGCGTTGGTGATCTTGCCCTCGCCGTCGCGCAGCGGCGTGCCGAGGGTCGCATACTCGACAACCAACTCGTCGAGCCGGGCGCCGGAGGTGAAGGTAAAGTCGCTGATCCGGAAGGCGCGCGGTTCGAGAGCGTCGCTAGCGTTCTGCGCTGCCATGCTGGTTCTGCCCACCCGAGCCCATGAACCTTTGCCGCGAGGGCGCGTTCAGATGGCGAAGTCGATACTGCGGCGGGCTTCTGACGGGACCGCGCGTTCCTCTGCGCGACGGCAGAGTTCTTCGATGCTCACGCCATCGAGCTGATCCATCAAGCTGGCCTCGATCTCGTCCCAGAACGGCTGCACGACCGCCTCGCCGAGGTCCGAGCTCGCCCGCTCGTCCTCGTCCGCGATCTGGCCGTCGAGGCCACGCACGACGCGAACGATCTCGCCGACCGTGATGCGCCGTCGCTCGCGCGCCAGCCGGTAACCGCCGCGCGGGCCGCGCACGCCGCGCAAGATGCCGGAGCGCACCATTTGCTGCATCACCTGCTCCAAGTAGCGGCGGGGTAGTTCGAGCCGGCGCGCGATGTCCTGGCTCTGCACCGGCTCCGCGCCGCCGTGATAGGCGATGTCGCAGACGGCTTCGAGTGCCAGTGCCAGTTTCTTGGAAGGGCGCATCATGCCGGTGTGTCCTCCCGCTGGTGTGTGTCGCTACCCGTCGAGCCGAAGCCACCCGCGCCGCGCGCGGTGCCGTGCACGTCCACCGACGCCTCGACCAATCGTGCCGGGACAACCGGCGCGAAGACGATCTGGGCGATCCGCATGCCGCGCTCGATCACGAAGGCCGCGTTACCCAGGTTGATGAGCGCCACCATGAGCTCGCCGCGATAATCCGCATCGATCGTTCCAGGCGCGTTGGCGACAGTCACGCCGTGGCGCAGGGCGAGCCCCGATCGGGGACGCACCTGGCCTTCGAAGCCCGCGGGGATCGCCAGACGGAGCCCGGTCGAGACCGCCAGCCGTCCGCCGGGCTTGAGCGCGGTGCGCTCGGTCACCGCGGCACACAGGTCGAGGCCGGCGGCGGCGGCGGTCGCGGGTGCCGGTAGCGGCAGGTCGGCCGCGTGCGGCAGTCGCTCGACGGGAATGTCGAGCCGCTGGCTCACGTCGCGCTCGCACCGAGTTCGGCGGCGACGCGCCGGGCGAGGCGATCCGCGAGTTCGGTCTTGTCGAGTTCCGGCCATGTCTCCGCTGCACCGTTTTGGTGGTAGAGCGTGACGGTGTTGTGGCTGCCGCCGAAGGTGCCGGTGGCTGGCGACACGTCGTTGGCCAGCAGCCAATCGCAGCCCTTGCGCGCGAGCTTCGCCCGCGCGTTCGCATCCAAGTTGTCGGTCTCGGCGGCGAAGCCGATGACGAGACGCGGTCGCTGCGGCCCCGGTGCGGCGAGTGTCTTCAGAATGTCCGGATTGGTGGTCAGGCTGATCAGGGGCGCACCGGTGCCGTCGCCCTTTTTGAGCTTGCCGGAGGCGGCTTGTTCGGGACGCCAATCGGCGACCGCGGCGGCGCACACCGCAATTTCGGTCGGCAACGCCGCCTCGACGGCGGCGAGCATGTCTCGCGCGGTTTGCACCGCCACGGTACGGACGCCCGGCGGTGCCATGAGGCTCACGGGTCCGGTGACGAGCGTAACCTCGGCGCCGGCTGCGGCTAAGGCCGCGGCGATGGCGTGTCCCTGGCGGCCCGAAGAGCGGTTGGCGATATAGCGCACCGGATCGATCGGCTCGTGCGTCGGCCCGCTGGTGACGATCGCCCGCCGCGCGGCGAGGGGCCCGCGGCTGCCTAGCCGCGCGAGAATGGCCTCGAGGATCACCCCAGGCTCGGCCATGCGCCCGGTGCCTTCCTCGCCGCAGGCCATATCGCCGGCTGCGGGACCGACCAGGGCGACGCCATCCCCTTGCAGGCGCTCGACATTGCGCTGCGTGGCCGCGTGCGCCCACATGGCGGGGTTCATGGCTGGCGCGATGAGCACGGGCTTGTCAGTGGCAAGCAGGGCCGTCGACGCGAGGTCATCAGCGTGTCCGCCCGCCATCTTCGCCATGAGGTCGGCCGTCGCCGGGGCCACGACGACGAGATCGGCCTCGCGCGAGAGCCGGATGTGACCCATCTCGGCTTCGTCGGTGAGCGAGAAAAGGTCCGTGTAGACCTTGTCGCCGGCGAGGCTCGCGACGGCGAGCGGGGTCACGAACTGCGCGCCGCCGCGCGTCAGGATCGGCCGGACGGCCACCTCGTGATCACGCAGCCGGCGGATCAGCTCCAGGCTCTTGTATGCGGCTATCCCGCCACTAATCACCAGGAGGACACGTTTGGGCGACGCTTGGCGCTCGGTCAATGCGATTACCCGTAGAACAGCTGTTGAACGCTTCGGTACAACATTGTCCGAGGGGTGTGAACCCGCGAGCAAGGCGCATCAGAGAAGAA
>CAYUKE010000371.1:0-3262 GCA_964445185.1 uncultured Geminicoccaceae bacterium | reverse complement strand
ACGTTGTCCAACACGAGGCGGACGTGCTCCAAGAATCCGCTGAGGCGCTCGAAATCCCCGAGCTTTCGAACAAGTTCCTTCAAATTGTCGAGCCTGCCTGGCGCATCGGGTGATTTGTCGGCCTGCCACATGGCGACGTAGCCCGACTCCTCGAGCACTGTCTCGCACACCTCCCGGGCCGAAGTGTTCTCAACAAGGCCCCGCCAACGATCGAAAGTTGCTTGTAGCTGCGCAAGCGCACGCCGCGCCTTGGGCTTCAATTCGTCGGTCTCGACCAACTCGCGCGTCGCTGCCGTAAGACTGCGGTCGCCAGCACGGGCGTAGGCGCGCAGTTGCGCGAGCGTGCTGTCGCCCAAGCCGCGCCGCGGCACGTTGACGATCCGCTCGAAGGCGAGGTCGTCGTCGGGCTGGGCGATGACCCGCAGATAGGCGATGGCATCGCGGACCTCGGCGCGCTCGTAGAACCTGGGGCCGCCGACGACCCGATACGGCAGCCCCATGGTGATGAAGCGCTCTTCGAACGAACGAGTCTGAAAGCCAGCGCGCACCAGCACGGCGGCACCGCTGAGCGGCTCGCCGGCTCGCTGCAAGGCCTCCAGCTCCTCACCGACGAACCGCGCCTCCTCCTCGTCGTCCCAGAGCCCGGCGACGCGCACGGGCTCGCCCAGGGGGTCGTCGGTCCAGAGCGTCTTGCCGTGTCGGCTCTCGTTGTGGGCGATCAGCGCCGACGCGCAGCCGAGGATATGCCCGGTCGACCGGTAGTTGCGCTCCAGCCTCACCACGCCGGCGCCGGGAAAGTCCTGCTCGAAGCGTAGGATGTTCTCGACCTCGGCGCCGCGCCACGAATAGATCGACTGGTCGTCATCGCCGACGCAGGTGACGTTCTTGCGTTGCTGGGCGAGCAGCCGCAGCCAGAGATACTGCGCGACGTTGGTGTCTTGATACTCGTCGACGAGCACCGCCTTGAAGCGTCGCTGGTAGTCTTCCAGCACGTCGGCGTGCTCGGCGAACAGAGTGAGGTTGTGCAGGAGCAGGTCGCCGAAATCGCAGGCGTTGAGCGTCTTCAGACGCGCCTGATATGCCTGATAGAGTGCCACGCTCCTGCCCAGCGCGAACTCGCCGTACTCCGCCGTGGGCACGCGGTCGGGCGTCCAGCCGCGGTCCTTCCAACGCTGGATGATCCCGCCGAGAATCCGCGGCGGCCACTTCTTGGCGTCCAGGTCCGCAGCCTCGATGAGCTGCTTCAACAGACGGAGCTGGTCGTCGGTGTCGAGGATCGTGAAGCTGCTCTCGAGGCCCACCCGTTCGGCGTGGCGGCGCAGAATCCTGGCGCCGATGCTGTGGAAGGTGCCGAGCCACATCCCCTGCACCGGCCGGCCCAAGAGCTGCTCGACGCGCTCGTTCATCTCCCGCGCGGCCTTGTTGGTGAAGGTGACCGCCAGCGCCTCGCCCGGCCGGGCGCGACCTTCCATCAGCAGGTGCGCGAGCCGCGTGGTGAGCACCCGGGTCTTGCCGGTGCCAGCCCCGGCGAGCACCAGGAGCGGCCCGTCGGGTGCGGTGACGGCGCTGAGCTGCTCCGCGTTCAGCCCGGCAAGGTAGGGCGCGACGTTGGACGACGCGGCGGCAACGGGGAGCGCTTCGGGTCGACCGGGTTCGGTCAAGGGGAACTCCGGAAATTCGGGAGCGATCAGCTTAGGCGCTATCGATCGCGCGCGAAACTGTTGCCCATCGCTCAATCGTCACCGCGCTCGCGGGCGCGTGCTTCGATCACGGCGCTCTGGTGCGCGAGAAAGAGATCGCGAAGCCGGACCTCGCCGAGCACGACCGGGTCGTCGGCGCGCTTCACCACGGGGATGTGATCCTCGTCGCTAAGGCGGCTCGTGCGCCAGGCGAACTCCAGGTCATCGTCGGCAGACAGGACGAGCGCGGGTGCCTGGGCGAGATCGCCGGCGGTGACGCCCGGCCCGTCGCCATCGCCAAACGCCGCGTCGGCCAAGTCGTCGGTCTTCACCTCGCCGACGAGGCGTCCGGCGTCGTCGCACACGTAGATCGGCACGTGGCGCTCGAGGAACAGCCGCTTGAGGTCCGCCAAGGGCGCGTCCGCTCGAACGGCGTGGTGCTCCCGGCGCAACAACTCCGCCACGCGGCGCCGCGCGAGCAGGCTCAGCTCCAGCGACCGACCGAGGTGGATCCCGGCGCGGGCGAGCTGCCAGGTGAAGAACGAGTGGCCGTGCACCTGGATCGTAAAGAGCGTCGCCACCGACACGACGACCATGAGGGCAAGGGCGAGTTCGTAGTCCTGGGTCAGTTCGAAGATGATCAGGATCGTCGAGATCGGCGCACCCAGAACGGCGCCAGAGACGGCTGCCATGCCGAGGACGCCGTAGACAACGCTCGCCGAGCTGAGCGTCGGAAACACCAACTCCGCAACCTTGTCGAAGGAGACGCCCACCAAAGCGCCAATCACCAGTGCCGGGCTGAAGATGCCGCCGCCGAAGCTCGAGCCCAAGCACATCGCCGTGGCGAGCAGTTTGGCGATCGCGAGCCCAATCAACAGGTGGATAGCAAAGCCATCCTCCAGGACCTGCGCCGTCGTTTCGTAGCCGATCCCCAGGACCTGCGGAAAGGCCACCGCGATCCCGCCCACGGCAAGCCCGGCGAGGGCCGGACGCAAGAGCGGCGGCACGCGCGCGCGATCATGAAAAGCGTCGACGAGCGCGATGGACTTCAAGAGGAGGATAGCCACGCCGCCACAGACGAAGCCCAAGATGACGAAAGCCGGGACTTCGAGAAAGGATACGGCGCCGTGCGGCGGCAGCTCGAAGCCGATGACGTCGCCGTAGTGCAGCCGGGCGATGATGGTGCCGATGACGGAGGCGACGACGACCGGCGAGAACGCGGTCAACGCATAGTGGCCTACGACCACCTCCAGGGCGAAGAACACGCCGGCGATCGGCGCGTTGAAGGCCGCAGCAACGGCCGCCGCCACGCCGCAGCCCACGAGCGTGCGCGTGGCGCTTGCCGGCAGCGCGAGGCGCCGCGCGAGCGACGACGCAACGCTGGCGCCGAGATGGACGATCGGACCTTCACGGCCCACCGAACCACCGACGCCGATGGCGAGCGCGTTGACGAGAGCGGCGCCGGCGCCTGCGCGCATGCTCAAGCGACCGCCGCGCAACCGGCTCGCCTCGATCACCTGGGCAACGCCCTGCGGTTGAGCATCCGGCAAGACCCGCGTGCAGAGAAACCCGATGGCCAGACC
>CAYUKE010000370.1:0-3269 GCA_964445185.1 uncultured Geminicoccaceae bacterium | reverse complement strand
CTCGCCAGGACCTGCCCGGCCTATCGGCTCCTCGGCATGAACACATGCCGAGCGAAGCAAGGGTAACGCGCGGGGGTGGCCGTAGCATAAGCCCCCACCGTCACACGTCTTGGACGCACGGTCATGCGCTGCAATCTGCATCGAAGGAGCCAGCGGTGAATAGCGTTCCGCGCCGCGACTTTCTCCAGACCACCGGCTGGACCGGGCTCGCTGTCGGTGCCGCCGTGTCGGCCTGGCCGCTCATCCACGCCCTCAATCCGTCGGCCGACGTCATGGCGCTGGCCTCTATCGACGTCGACCTCGCCTCGATCGAGCCCGGACAGGCGATCGGAGTCATGTGGCGGGGCAAGCCGGTCTGGATCCGACATATGACGGCCGAGGAGGTCGCGGCGGCCGAAGCCGTCGACCCGAGCGGATTCCGCGATCCGGCGACCTACGCCGAGCGGGTGCAGCGCACGCCATGGCTCGTGCAGATCGGCGTCTGCACGCACCTCGGCTGCATCCCGCTCGGGCACGAACCTGGCCAGCCCAAGGGTGCGTTCGGGGGCTACTTCTGTCCCTGTCATGGTTCGCACTACGACAGCGCCGGGCGCATTCGCCAAGGACCGGCGCCACGAAACCTGGACGTCCCGCCCTACCGCTTCGAGGACGACACGACGATCGTGATCGGCTGAGGCTTCGCGGTGCTGCTGGGCTCGGCTCTATCCAAACGGTCGCATTGAGGAGACTTTACATGCGTTACGCGTTCACGCTCGTGCTGCTGGCGGCGAGCCTTGTGATCGGTGATTCCGCGCGCGCCACCGATGACAACAGCGCGCTTGTCACCATCATCACCTCCGCCGAACCGCAAACTCAACTCATGAGCTTGGTGCTCACCATGCAGGCGGTGGAACAGGGAGCACCGGCGAGCATCCTCCTCTGCGGGCCGGGCGGGGACATCGCGCTTCAGGATGCGCCCGCGACGGCGACGGCGCCGCAGGCGCCGATGGGCGCAAGCCCGCAGGGACTGCTCACAACACTGATGGCGCGCGGTGTCACCGTCGAGGTCTGCGCGCTCTTTCTGCCCAACAAAGGCGCGGACGCTTCCATCCTTATCGGCGGCGTCGGCGAGGCGTCGCCACCGGAGATGACCCGCCGGCTAACGGCCGACGACGCCGTCGTCCTCTCGTTCTGAACGCCGACCCAGACGCGACCGCACGAGCGGCTGTCGGTCGCTCTGGTCCCTCGTGTCTTCCGGCCGCGAGTGCTGAGCGCCAACGCGGCCGTTCCCGCCTCCAGAGCGGATCTACGCCGCAGCGAGGGGCACGTCCGCTCCCCGTCCGTCGCAGGCGTCTTCGGATCCCAGCCACATGGCCGCTATGGGCCGGCCGGAGACTCTCTGTTGGGTTGGTCGCGCCGCACCATCGGAACGCGTCGGTGCACCAGGTTGAGAGCGCTTACGCGTGTCGAGGGAACCGACCCCAACGGGGTCGATTCACTCGACGTGCCCGGTGGCGTTCAGGCCGGCGACGCCGGCCCGAATGATCAGACCAGCTTCTGCTGGATGTAGTCGACGAGCGTTGCGATCCCGTCGTCGACCCCGAGCAATGCCGTGTCGATAACGAGATCCGGGGCCATCGGCTCCTCGTAGGGCGCGGAGATCCCCGTGAAGTCCTTGATCTCGCCGGTTCGCGCGCGCCGGTACAGGCCCTTGGGATCGCGTTCCTCGCAGACCTCGAGCGGCGCCTTGATGTAGATCTCGTGAAACCGCTCGCCGGCGGCTTCGCGCGCCCGCAGCCGGTCCGCGCGGTAGGGCGAGATGAACGAGCTGATGGCGATGAAGCCGGCGTCCGCGAACAGGTTGGCCACCTCGCCGACGCGGCGGATGTTCTCGGCGCGATCCTCGGGCGAGAAGCTGAGGTTGGCGTTGAGGCCCGTGCGGATGTTGTCGCCGTCGAGGACGTAGACGTGATAGCCCTTGGCGAAGAGTTCCGCCTCCAACGCGAGCGCCAGCGTCGACTTGCCGGCGCCGGACAGGCCCGTGAACCAGAGGACGGCGCCCCTGTGGCCGTTGCGCACGGAACGGGCGTCGAGCGTCACGCCATGGCCGACTGCGGTGATGTTGGTTGACCGGACGGTCACCAGGTTTCGCTGGTCCGGATAGCCGTCCATCGAGATCTGGCCGCCCGCCACCGGCACGAAGTTCTCGACCAGGACGAACCGCCCGGTCGCGGCGCAGAGGTGGTGCTCGTCGATGGCGAGCAGGCGACGGGTGCGAAGAACCACCTCACCGACGGCATTGCGCTCGATGCTGTCCTTGTCGTCACGGTCCAGCGCATCCGTGTCGACGACCCGCTCGATCCGCTCGACCGTGATCGGGCACTCGAGCGTGCCGAGCTTCAGCGTATACGAAGCGCCGGCCTTGAGCGGCTGATCGCCGAGCCAGAAGAGACGGCCCTTGAAGACGTTGCTTTCCATCGGCGCTTCGGTGACGTGGCTCATGACCTCGCCGCGCTCGACGAAAATCTGCGTCTCGAGGGTTACGCCGACGCTGGAGCCCGCCGCCGCCGTTTCCGGTCGCTCCGGCACCGACCAGGCCTCGATCGTCTTCACGCGCGCCGTCTTGTTTGACGGCGAGAAAACGACCTCGTCGCCGACCGCCACCGTGCCGGCCTCGACACGCCCGGCGATGATCCGGCGATGATCGAACTTGTAGACGTCCTGGACGAGGACCCGCAGCGGCCGGTTCGCCAGCGGCGGCCGCGACTGGAAGCCGTCGAGCATCTGCAGCACCGTCGGTCCCTGGTACCAGGGCATGTGCTCGCTGTGCTTCGCGATGTTGTCGCCCTCACGCGCCGAGATGGGGATGAAGCCGGTCGCCTCGACACCGATGCTCTGCAGGTAGGCGCGGTACTCTTCGGCGACCGCGCCAAAGCGCTGCGCGTCGTAGTCGACCAGGTCCATCTTGTTCACCAAGACGGCCACCTGCGGAATCCCGAGCAGCGAGAGCAGGTACCCGTGCCGCCGCGACTGCTCCTTGACGCCTTCGCCGGCGTCGATGAGCAAAAGCGCTGCCTCAGAGCTGGCCGCACCGGTGATCATGTTCTTGAGGAACTCGATGTGCCCCGGCGCGTCGATGATGACGTAAGGGCGCTTTGCCGTGCGGAAGCGGATCTGGCTGGTGTCGATCGTGATGCCCTGATCGCGCTCGGCCTGGATCGAGTCCATCAAGAACGCCCATTCGAACGGCATGCCGCGCCGCTCGCACATCTTCTGGATGGCTTCCATCT
>CAYUKE010000369.1:0-3269 GCA_964445185.1 uncultured Geminicoccaceae bacterium | reverse complement strand
AGATCCTGCCGATGCAGAAGGGCGACTTCGTCGAGATCTTCGAGATCATGGCCGGTTTGCCGGTCACGATCCGCCTCCTGGACCCGCCGCTCCATGAATTTCTACCACACTCCGAAGAAGAGATGGAACGCGTCGCGGAGGTAACGGGCACGCCGATCGGACGCGTGAAGCGGCGGACCACCGAGCTGCGCGAGGCCAACCCGATGCTCGGCATGCGTGGCTGCCGGCTCGGCATCGTCTATCCCGAGATCTACGAGATGCAGGCCCGCGCGATCTTCGAGGCCGCGCACGAGGTGGCAGCGAAGTCCGGCACCACGGTCGTGCCCGAGGTCATGGTGCCGCTCGTGGGCACGGCCCGGGAACTCGAGATCCTCAAAGGCCGGATCGACGCGGTGGCTGCCCAGGTCGCCGAAGAGAAGGGCCAAAAGCTCGACTACATGGTCGGCACGATGATCGAGGTGCCGCGCGCGGCGCTGAGTGCCGAGGCCATTGCCGAGCACGCGGCCTTCTTCAGCTTCGGCACCAACGACCTGACGCAGATGACCCTGGGGCTCTCGCGCGACGACAGCGGCAGCTTCATGGAGCCCTATCTGCGCGATGAGATCTATGCGGCCGATCCGTTCCAGACGCTCGACACGAGCGGCGTGGGACGGCTCATCGAGATCGCGCGAGATGGAGGTCGCAAAGCCCGTCCGAGCCTCAAGATCGGCATTTGCGGTGAGCACGGCGGCGATCCCAAGTCGATCGCCTTCTGCGAGCAGACCGGGCTCGAGTATGTGTCCTGCTCGCCCTACCGGGTGCCAATCGCGCGGCTCGCCGCGGCGCAGGCGGCGCTCAAGGGGAGATCGTGAGCGGCAGCGACTGGCTCGAGGCGATCCGGGCGGGCGGCAAGGCTGCGCTCGCCCGGGCGCTCGCAGCGCTGGAGGCCGAGCCGCGCAGCGCTGAGGTGTTGGACCTGCTCGACGCGGCCTATGCGGAAGGCGGGGGCCACGTCATCGGCATCACGGGCCCACCCGGCGTCGGCAAGTCGACGCTGCTGTCGGCGCTAATCGACGCCTATCGCGACCGCGGCGACAGCGTAGGGGTCATCGCCGTCGACCCATCCTCCAAGCGGCGCGGTGGCGCGCTCCTCGGTGATCGTACGCGCATCCTCCACGACCCCGAGGACAAGGGCGTATTCGTCCGCTCGATGGCGGCGCGCAATCAGTTGGGCGGCATCGCCGCCTTGACCATGCCGGCGCTCGTCTTGATGCGCGCGCGTTACGACCGGGTGCTCATCGAAACGGTGGGCGTCGGCCAGTCGGAAACGACCATCGGCGACGTCGCCGACACGGTCGTTTTCGCCGCCCAGCCGGCCTCGGGCGACAGCTTGCAGTTCATGAAGGCCGGCATCGTCGAGGTGCCGCACATCGTCGTCGTGACCAAGGCGGACATGGGCGGTCCGGCCGAGCGCGCCGCTCGCGAACTGCAGGGCGCCCTCGAACTGGCGGAGCCCGAAGAGGACGACTGGACGGTCGGCGTCAGGCTAGTGGCCGCACCCGATCAGCGCGGCATCCCCGAGCTGCTCGAGGACCTCGATAGCCATCGCGCCCAGCTGGGTGACCTCGTGGGCCATCGGGCCGTTCAGGCGGGCGACTGGCTCAGGCGCCAGCTCCACGACCTCTATGGGCGCTCGGGGCTCGAGGTGCTGCGGGAAGAAGCGACGCTGCCTGCCGCTCCCTCACGCCCGTTCCATCACTATGCCGAACTGTCGGCGCTCTTGGACGCGAAGCTGAGGTCGACCCACTCGGGCACCCACGGTTCCACCCGCGCGGCGTCCGCCTGAAGCGGCCGACCGGCGTCGCGCGCGCGTTGCCAGCGGTCGAGCCTGACGAGCGCGAGCCCCTCAGCGCCATCGCTGGCCAGCACTTGGCCCACCTCCACCTCACCGTCGAGGATCGGTGTGCCGGGCGAGATCGGACCGTCGAGGTGCACCGGCAGGACGCGCTTGCGGACGGTAGCACGATAGCGCATCCGCGCGGTCAACTCCTGGCCGACGAAGCAGCCCTTGTCGAAGCAGACGCCGTTGAGCTCGACAAAGCCGCTCTCCAGCAGGAGAGCGTGGTCCGGCACGAGCTCGGCGCTACCCTCGGCAATGCCCAAATCGAGGCGCTGCTGGCGATAGGCTGTTGGGGAAACTTCCGGACCGGTGGTCGCGAGCCAGGCTGACGCCTGATCCGCGGGGCCGATCACGCGCCAGCCTAGCCCGGGGTGGCGGGGGTCTTTGAACACTCGCACGCCGGCTGGCGCCACATCGGGCTGCGGCTCCTCGGCGAACCGCACGAAGACTGCCTGGTCGTCGATCGGCGCGAGCTCGACCTTTGCGCGCAAGCGGTAGAGCATGAGACGCTGCAGGAGCGTGCTCCGCCGGCTCGCCTCGACGTCCAGCAGAACGCCATTGTCGGCGGCCACCACGAGGAAATCGAAGAGATACTTGCCCTGCGGCGTCAGCAACGCGGCATAGATGGCCGGCGCCTCGGCGAGGCGCCCCATGTCGTTGCTGATCAGTCCTTGGAGGAAGCCCACGGCCTCCTCGCCGGTCACCTGGAGTAGGGCTCGGTCCTTGAGGCGGGACCAAGCGCCGGTTGCGATGGCGGCGGACATCGGACCTCCCGAACTCTGGAACCCGGCTGCTAGCAGAACCCCTCGTCGACCGCCAGTCGCGCGCGCTAGAAACCCCGCATGCAGCCGCGCGTTCTCATGCTTTCGACCGATGCCCGCCTGGGTGGGATCCAGACGGCGCTCGGTCTCTACCTCGAAGCCCTGGCGGCACTCGGCCTGCCGAGCCGGCTGGCGTTGCCGGGGAGGGCGCCCATCGCCCAGGCCAGCGACCGAAGCGCCGCGATCTGGCATCCGTCGCCCGTGGACTGGTGGCGCTTTCGGCACGGGCTGGGCGGCAGCTTGGCTCGTGCAGTAGCCGAGGCCGACGTCATCGTCACGCACAACAATCGGCTCATCGCGCCGGCTCGCCGGCTCGGCGTGCCGGTGCTCGCGGTGGCGCATGGCGACAAGCGCCGACACCTGGAAGCAGCCGATCGGATCGTCACCCTGAGCCGGACGTTCGCGGCCCGCCTGGCGGCTGATGGGATCGCCGAAGATCGCCTCATCGCGCTGCCGCACGCGCTGCCCGCCGCGGCGCGGGTACCGCCAGCGCGCGCCGATCACGCCGGCCCGTTGGTCGTCCTGGCGGCTGGCCGGTTCGTCGAGAAGAAGGGGTTTGCGGATTGGCT
>CAYUKE010000368.1:0-3271 GCA_964445185.1 uncultured Geminicoccaceae bacterium | reverse complement strand
GCGGCATGGCTACCGCCGGCTATAACGACATCAAGGAAGGCGACGTGATCGATGCCTTCGACGTGCTGGAGGTGGCGCGGACGCTCTAGCGCCGCGCCCGCTCGCCCCGTCTTGGCCCATCGCACCACGTCCGCCACGCCTAGTCAGCGCCAGCTGAAGGTCGCCGAGGCCGTTCGTCACGAGCTGGCGGCATGGCTCGCACGTGGCGACGTCCACGACGCGGCGCTGACCGGTGCGAGCCTGACGATGTCCGAGGTCCGCATGTCACGCGACCTCAAGCACGCCGACGTGCTGGTCTCGCTGCTCGGTGTCGACCGCGTGCCTGACGCCGTACTGGGCGCGCTCGATCGCGCAGCAGGGCCGCTCGCCGGCCGCCTCGCCAGGTCGCTGCATCTCAAGTTCGCGCCCAAGCTGCGGTTCGTCACCGACGACCGCTACGCGACGGTCGAGCGCCTGGAAACGCTGATGCGCCGGGAGCGTGACATCGCCGAGAACCGCGATGGGAACTAGACAGCGGCGCGGGCGACCGATCAACGGCTGGCTAATCGTCGACAAGGCGGAGGGGATTACCTCCACCGCAGTGGTCGGTCGTGTCCGGCGCATCCTCCAGCCCCGCAAGGTCGGGCACGGCGGCACCCTCGATCCGCTCGCTACGGGCGTCCTGCCGATCGCCCTGGGCGAGGCGACGAAGACCGTTCCTTATGTGATGGCGTCGACAAAGGCCTACCGCTTCACGGTCCGTTTCGGCGAGAGCCGCGATACCGACGATGCCGAAGGCGCGGTGACGGCGCGATCCGACGCACGACCGACCGACGCCGCACTGATGGCGGCGCTGCAGCGGTTTCGCGGATCGATCCAGCAGACACCGCCATGCTTCGCCGCGGTTAAGATTGAGGGCGAGCGCGCCTATGACGTCGCCCGGCGCGGCGACGCGGTGACGCTCGCGCCACGCCCCGTCGTCGTTCACGAGCTCGATCTGGTCGATCGGGCCGACGCGGAGCACGCGACATTTCACATGACTTGCGGCAAGGGCGCTTACGTGCGCGCCATTGCTCGCGACCTTGGGGCCGTGCTCGGGTGTGGTGGGCATATTGCGGCCCTCAGGCGCTTGGCGGTCGGGCACTTCCGCGTTGAAGAGGCCGTACCGTTCTCGTTGCTGGAGCAGCTCGTCGTCGACGATACCCTGCCCCAGTCCATCGTCTCGTTGACGACCGCGCTGGCCGACATCCCGGCGCTGGCCGTCACCGAGCCGCAAGCGCAGCGGCTGCGCTCGGGTCAGGCCATCCGGGCCGGACGACAGCTCGTCGACGGCGACGCGGAGGCGGAGACGATCCGCGTCCAGCTCGCCGGCGAGATCGTCGCGCTCGGACGCTTCGACGGCGAGTGGCTGGCGCCGCTGCGCGTTTTCAACCTCTAGCGCCGGCGCGTTCGCCCCGGCCATCAAGGAGCACGCGATGTCGGTGACGGCACCACGTAAGCAGGAACTGCTGGAAGAATATGCCACCAAGCCAGGCGATACCGGCTCACCCGAGGTTCAAGTCGCGATCCTGACGGAACGCATCGTCAACCTCACCGAGCACATGAAGGCCCATACGAAGGACTTCGCGTCCCGCCGCGGCCTATTGATGATGGTCGGCCAGCGACGCCGACTCCTTGACTATCTGAAGAACAAAGATGCACAGCGCTACCTCAAGCTGATTGAACGCTTAGGCCTGCGCAAGTGACGATAGCGCCTACGCCGCAATGCCGGCGACGGCCCGAAAGGTAAGGTACCCATGTTTAACATAACGCGACGCGAGCTCGACTGGGCCGGCAGGCGGCTGGTGCTCGAGACTGGCCATCTCGCCAGGCAGGCGGATGGCGCCGTGCTCGCCACCTACGGCGAGACGGTCGTGTTGGCGACCGCCGTCGGCACGAAAGGAACGAAGCCCGGTCAGGACTTCTTCCCGCTTACGGTCAACTACCAAGAGAAGACGTTCGCCGCCGGCAAGATCCCCGGCGGCTTCTTCAAGCGCGAAGGCCGTCCGACGGAGAAGGAAACCCTCGTCTCCCGCCTGATCGACCGACCGATCCGCCCCCTCTTCCACCCCGCCTTCAAGAGCGAGACGCAGGTCATTTGCACCGTGCTCGCCTACGACCAGGAGAATGATCCCGACATCGTCTCCATGGTCGCGGCGAGCGCCGCGCTGACGCTGTCCGGCATGCCGTTCATGGGCCCGATCGGCGGCGCTCGCGTCGGCCTGGTCGGCGAGGAGTTCGTCCTTAACCCAACCGTTCAGCAGATGGCCGACAGCAGCCTGGATCTCGTCGTCGCCGGCACCGCCGACGCCGTCATGATGGTCGAGAGCGAGGCGCGCGAGCTGTCCGAGGAGCGCATGTTGGCGGCCGTGATGCACGGCCATCAGGGCTTCCAGCCGGTCATCGACGCGATCATCGCTCTCGCCGAGGTCGCGGCCAAGCCGATGTGGGAGATTGCCGACGTCGACCACGGACCGCTCGTCGAGCAGGTGCGCGCCGCGGCGTCCGAGCCGCTGAAGGGCGCCTACGCGGAGCCCGAAAAGACCGCGCGCCACGACAAGGTCGCCGCCGCCAAGGCCGGCGTGCACGAAGCGCTCGACGGGGCGGACGGCGTCGATGCGCCAGCGGTCTCGCAGATCCTCAAGCAAATCGAGCAGGACGTCGTACGCGGCGCCATCCTGGACACCGGCCTGCGGATCGACGGCCGCGACACGCGCACGGTACGGCCCATTCTTTCGGAGGTCGGTGTGCTGCCGCGGGTCCACGGTAGCGCCATCTTTACTCGCGGCGAGACCCAGGCGTTGGTGGTGGCGACGCTCGGCACGGGCCAGGACGAGCAGATGATCGATGCGCTCGAGGGCGACTACCGCGAGCGCTTCATGCTGCACTACAACTTCCCGCCCTTTTCGGTGGGCGAGACCGGCCGTATCGGGTCGCCGGGCCGGCGCGAGGTTGGCCACGGCAAGCTCGCCTGGCGTGCAACCCGCCCGCTTATCCCATCAAAAGAAGCGTTCCCGTACACGCTTCGAGTGGTCTCCGAGGTCACCGAGTCGAACGGCTCGTCATCGATGGCCACCGTCTGCGGCACCTCGCTCGCGCTCATGGACGCGGGCGTGCCAATGCCGCGCCCGGTGGCCGGGATCGCGATGGGGCTCATCAAGGAGGCCGACCGCTTCGCCGTGCTCTCCGACATCCTCGGCGACGACGATCATCTAGGCGACATGGACTTCAAGGTGCCGGGCACCGTGCTCGG
>CAYUKE010000367.1:0-3286 GCA_964445185.1 uncultured Geminicoccaceae bacterium | reverse complement strand
GGCCTGATCGGGCTCGCCGATGGTCTCCGTCCGAACGCGCGGGCGGCTGTCGCAACACTGCAGGCGCGGGGCGTGGGGTGCCAGCTGCTCACCGGCGACAACCGCGGAACGGCCGAGCGGATCGCCGCCGAACTGCGCATGGACGCCGTCGAGGCTGAGGTTGCGCCGGCGGAGAAGGCCGCGCGCGTCGCCGAGCTTGGTCGTCGCGGAAACCACGTCGCCATGGTCGGCGACGGTGTCAATGACGCGCCGGCACTCGCTGCGGCGGACGTCGGCATCGCCATGGGCAGCGGGGCCGATGTCGCGCTGGAAAGCGCGGGCATCACGCTGATGCGCTCGGATCCGCTGCTTGTGCCGGCGGCTTTCTCCGTCGCTTCGAAGACGCGTGGCAAGATCCGGCAGAACCTCTTCTGGGCGTTCATCTACAACGTCGTCGGCATTCCCATCGCGGCGCTGGGCCTGCTTAGCCCGGCGATCGCCGGGGCGGCGATGGCTGCGTCCAGCGTCTGCGTGGTCAGCAACGCGCTGCTGCTGAAGCGCTGGACGCCGGAGCAGCGCGGTTGAACATCGGCCAAGCGTCACGACAGAGCGGGCTCTCGGCCAAGACCATCCGCTTCTACGAGGATATTGGCCTGGTGGCCCCGGTCGGCCGCGATGCGAACGGATACCGCCGCTTCGGCCCGCGCGAGGTTCGCCTGCTTCACTTCGTGCACCGAGCGCGGTCGCTCGGGTTCTCGGTGGAGCAATGCCGCGAACTGCTCGCGCTGTACCAGGATCGCGAGCGGACGAGCGCTGACGTCAAGGCGATCGCGCTCGCGCGGATCCGTGACATCGATGCGAAGGTTGCCGAGCTCGAGGCGATGAAGGTGACGCTCGCCGATCTTGCGCAGCGGTGCCACGGCGACGACCGGCCCGACTGCCCCATCCTCGCGGGGCTTGCCGAGGGCGTCTGACCGGAACTCCGCCGACCGCGATCCCACTTGCCAGCGGCGGCACACGATCACAAAGTCTCACAGCGGAGTGATGCGCGTCATAGGGTTGTGCTGCGCCTCGACCCAGGAGTCCCCGCATCGAAGCGGCGTCGGCAAGGCGCCGCGCTACGGTCTGGGGGAAACGCAATGCATCGTATCGAGAAGGCCGCTTTGCTCGTCGGTTGCGCCGCTGTCGCGATCATCGTTGTCAGCTTGCGTGATGGCAGTGCCGAGCCGCGCACGAGCGCCGTCGATCTTCTTGATCCGCGTTATGTCGCCGCCAACGCTTGTGGCGGCATTGCATCCGGTCGCAACGAGCTCTTCAAACCCGGCGTGCAGTTGGCGCTGGCCGCGCGCGCGCCCACGCCCGCGGCTGAGGTCGTCCCGCTCTACCAGGGGCTTGGCACGCTCAGTCTCGATGTCACGACCGACGTCGCCGAGGCCCAGGCGTATTTCGACCAGGGTCTGCGCCTGACAATGGCGTTTAACCACGCCGAGGCCGTGCGGTCCTTTCGCGCCGCACAGGACGCCGACCCCAGCTGCGCCATGTGCTATTGGGGCGAGGCCTACGCGCTAGGGCCGACGATCAACACGCCGATGGACCCGACGGGCGCGCGTCCGGCCTTCGCCGCCACCGCCCAGGCCCGCGTCCTCGCCGGCGACACGACGCCACTGGAGCAGGCGCTCATCGCGGCGCTTGCCCAGCGCTATGCCTTGTCGCCGGAGGCGGATCGCGTGGCGCTCGACGGCGCCTTCGCGGACGCCATGGTGGCGGCCGCCGAGGCGCACCCCGAGAGCAGCCTGGTGGCGACGCTCGCTGCCGAGGCGCTCATGAATACCCAGCCGTGGGACTATTGGGAGGCCGACAAGCGGACGCCGAAAGGTCGGGCCGGCGAGATCGTTGCGCTCCTGGAGCACGCCCTCGCGCTCGATCCGACCAACCCGGGGGCGATTCACCTCTACATCCATGCCGTCGAGGCGTCGGCGACGCCCGAACGGGCCGAGGCGCATGCCGACCGGCTGGCGCAGCTGGTGACGGACGCTGGACACCTCGTCCACATGCCATCGCACATCTACTACCGCATCGGCCGCTACCAAGACTCGCTCGACGCCAATCGCGCCGCGGTTGCCGCCGACGAGCGCTTTCTCGCGCAGACGGACGGAAGCGATGTCTATCGCTACGGATACTACCCGCACAACGTACATTACCTGCTCGTCTCGGCGCAGATGGCCGGCGCCCGTGGCGATGCGCTCGCCGCGGCGGAGAAGCTCGCCTCGGTGATGTCGGACGACATGGCCGCCGAGGTCGCCTGGATCCAGGCGATCAAGACCGCGCCCTACACGGCGCACGCGCTGCTGAGCGACCCGGCGCAGATCCTAGCCCTGCCGGCGCCGCCTGACCGCTTCCCGTTCGTCGCTGGCTTTCGTCACTACGCCCGCGCGATCGCCCACGTGCGGACCGGCGATCTCGTTGCCGCGACGGCTGAACGAAACGCGATCGATGCGCTGCTCGCCCAGGAGGACTTCTCCGCGCGCGAAGAGCAATTCGTGCCGGGGCGCGACCTGCTCACCATCGCCCGCAACGTCGTCGACGCGCGGGTCAACGCGGCCCGCGGCGACTACGCGCTCGCTGTCGCGCAGCTCGAAGAGGCAGCGTCACTCCAGGACACCGTTCCCTACATGGAGCCGCCCTATTGGTACTATCCGGTGCGCCAGACTCTTGGCGCGGTCCTGCACGCCGCGGGTGACTATGAAGCGGCTGCCGACGCCTACCAGGCGGCCCTGCTCGAAGCGCCCAACAATGCCTGGACACTCTGGGGCCTGCAGCAGACGCTCGCCGCGCAGGATGACGCCGTCGGGGCGAAAGTGGTGGGCGAGCTGCTGGCGCGCAGCTGGGTCGGCGACGACGCGCTGCTGACCTGGGACCGGCTCTAGCCATCGTTGTCCTGCCGTCCGCGGCGTTGCGTTCCGCAGACGGCAGGGCCGGGCGGCGTCAGCCGTAGACCAGATTCGGTAGCCACGTGATGAGGCCTGGAAACAGCATGCAGAGGACCAGCGCGATGAGCTGGATCGCCAGGAATGGCAAGGCGGCGGCGAAGATCCGCAGCATCGGGATCTCCGGCGGGGCGACGCCGCGCAGATAGAACAACGCATAACCGAACGGTGGTGACAGAAAGCTCATCTGCATATTGACGAGATAGAGGACGCCAAACCAGAGCACGAGATCGGCCTCGTCGCCCAGGCCGAACGCAGCAGCACCCAGCGCCTTGAAGATCGGCACGAAGCTCGGCACCGCCAACAGCAAGCTGCCGACC
>CAYUKE010000366.1:0-3290 GCA_964445185.1 uncultured Geminicoccaceae bacterium | reverse complement strand
AAGACCTCGTTGAGCGGCAGGCTGTAGACCAGCATCCCCCGCTGGCCGACATAGGTCAGCTCCTGCTGCACGCCGCGCTTTTCGGTGCAAAGCTGAAGGACGGGGCCCAGAAAGTCGTCGGGGACGATGATCGTCGCCTTGATCCAGGGCTCCTCGAGGAACTCGACCTGTGCCGGGTCGGGAAAGTCCGCCGGGTTGTGCAACTCCTCCATCTCGCCGCCCCGCCGGTGCAGGCGGTAGACGACCGACGGCGCGGTGAGGACGAGGTCGAGGTCGTACTCGCGGTCGAGCCGCTCTTGGATGACCTCGAGGTGCAAAAGGCCGAGAAAGCCGCAGCGGAAGCCGAAGCCGAGCGCCTGGCTGTTCTCGGGCTCGAACTCGAAGCTCGAATCGTTGAGCCGGAGCTTGCCCAAGGCGTCGCGCAGCGTCGGGTAGTCGGCGCCGTCGGCCGGGAACAAACCGCAGAAGACGACGGGCTGGGACGGGCGAAAGCCCGGCAGCGGTGCAGCCGCCTGGCGGCGGTCGTCGGTGATGGTGTCGCCGACCTGGGCGTCGCCGACGTCCTTGATGGCCGCGGTGACGAAACCGATCTCGCCGGGGCCGAGCGCGTCGATGACGACCGGCTTGGGCGTGAACACGCCGACGCGCTCGCAGGGGTGCACGGCGGCCGTGCCCATGAAGCGCAGGCGCATGCCCTTTTCGATCCGCCCCTGCTTGACGCGAATGAGCGTCATCACGCCGAGATAGGCATCATACCAGCTGTCGACGACCAGCGCCTGCAGCGGAGCCTCGGCATCGCCCGCCGGCGCCGGCAGCTTGGCGACGATCGCCTCAAGCACCGCGTCGACACCGACGCCGGTCTTGGCGGAGATCAACAGCGCCTCGGACGCATCGAGACCGAGAATGTCCTCGATCTGCTCCTTCATCTGCTCCGGCTCGGCCGCTGGCAGGTCGATCTTGTTGAGAACGACGACGACCTCATGGTCGGCGTCGATCGCCTGATAGGCGTTGGCCAGCGTCTGCGCCTCGACGCCCTGGGTCGCGTCGACCAGCAGGAGCGAGCCCTCGCAGGCGCGCATCGAGCGGCTGACTTCGTAGGAAAAGTCGACGTGGCCCGGCGTGTCGACAAGGTTGAAGACGTAGTCGGCACCGTCCGCGGCGGTGTATCTGAGGCGGACTGTCTGCGCCTTGATGGTGATGCCGCGCTCACGCTCGATGTCCATGCTGTCGAGCACCTGGCCGCGCATCTCGCGCGAATCCAAGGCGCCGCAGCGCTCGATGAGCCGGTCGGCGAGCGTCGACTTGCCGTGGTCGATATGGGCGACGATCGAGAAGTTGCGCAGGCGGGCGAGCTCGGTCACCCCTAGCTCCTCGAAAGGCGGGCCGTGGGCCCCGCGGGAAAAGCCATCGCGGTCCGGGCGCTACTGGCGCAATTCGGCGCCGCAGGCGTTCCGCGCCGCCTCGGTCACGCGCCGGGCGACGTCTTCGATGTCGGCGTCCCCGAGCGTGCGGTCAAGCGCCTGCAGGCGGACGGCGAGCGCAAGCGACCGCTTGCCTTCGGGCACGCCCTTGCCGGCATAAACGTCGAACAGCGTCACCTCGCGGATTAGCTCCGGCGCCGCAGCGCGCACGGCATCGACCAGCGCCGCCGCCGGCACCTCGGCTCCGACGAGAAAGGCGAAGTCGCGGTCGACCGGCTGATAGGGCGAGGCGTCGAGCTTCGGCCGCGCGCGGGTCCTCGCCGCCTTCGGCTGGGGCAGCCGGTCGAGGAAAAGCTCAAATCCCGCCACGCGGCCATTCCAGTCGAAAAGCTTGGCGAGGCCAGGATGCAGCTCGCCGAAGACGGCGACGGTCGTGCGGCCAATGACCAAGGCGCCCGAGCGCCCCGGGTGGAAATGGCCGGGTGCCGTGCGCTCGAGCTTGAGCGAAGCCTTGTTCACGCCAGCGGCCTCCAGCGCCGCCAACGCGTCCCCCTTGGCGTCCAGCGGATCGGCCGTGCGCTCGGAGTCCGCCCAGTGGCGCGGCACGGCGCGACCGGCGCGGACGCCCGCCGCCGCCCACTCCTGGGCACCGGCCACAGGCTCGGCATAGACCGCGGCGACCTCGAACAGCGCCACGTCCTCGAGCGCGCGGGCCTGGTTGCGCCCGACGGCGCCGGCGAGTGATGGCAACAGCGACGGGCGCATCGCCACCAGGTCGCTGCTGATCGGATTGGCGACCCGCGTCGCCGCGCCGCCGAAGGCCGCTGCTTCCGCCTCGGCGATGAAGCTGAACGTCACCGTCTCGTCGAGGCCGCGCGCGGCCAACGCGCGCCGCACCCGCAAGCGGCGCAGCTGCGAGGTGGTGAGCACCGGCCGGTTCACCGCCTCGGCGCGCCACATCGACGCCGTCGGGATGCGATCGAAGCCGTGGATGCGGGCCAGTTCCTCGACCAGGTCGGCCGGACGGGCACAGTCGTGCCGCCACGGCGGCGTGATCACCTCGAACCGCCCTTCGCCTTCGCTCGCCACCTGGAAACCGAGGTCGGCGAGGATCCGCATGATCTCCGTATCGTCGAGCGCGAGACCGGTAAGCCGCAAGAGTTCTCGCTTGTCGAAGGGGATGGCGCGGCGGTTGTCGGGAACGGCCCCGGCGACGACCACCGATCCCGCATCGCCACCGCACAGGCTCTGGATCATCCGCGTCGCGTAGTCGGCGGCCGGCACGACGAAGCTCGGATCGACGCCGCGGTCGAAGCGAGCGCGCGCGTCGCTGTCGATGCCGAGGCGGCGGCCCGTTCGTGCGTTCCGCACCGGGTCGAAGATCGCCATCTCCAAGAGCACGTTGGTCGTCGTCTCGTCGCAGCCGGTCGACGCCCCGCCCATGATGCCGGCAAGGCTGATGACGCCTGTGTCGTCGCAGATCACGGTGACGCTCTCGTCGAGAGCATAGGTCTTGCCGTCGAGGCCGTCGAACGTCTCGCCTGCGCGCGCCATTCGCAGCCGCGGGTCGCCCCGCACCTTGTCGGCGTCGAAGACATGCAGCGGCCGCCCCGTGTCGAAGGTCGACCAGTTGGTGACGTCGACGAGGGCCGATATCGGGCGCGCGCCGACGGCCGTCAGCCGCTCCTGCAGCCAAGCCGGGCTCCGGCCGTTGGTGACCCCCCGGAAGGCACGCAGGACGAACACCGGGCACGGGTCGTCGATGTCGGCCGGGAAGTCGAAACCGACCCGGGTCGTCGTCTCGACCCCCGCGCGGACCGGGGCAAGGTCGAGCACCGTCATCAGGCCCAGGCCGGCCGCCCCAAGCTC
>CAYUKE010000365.1:0-3311 GCA_964445185.1 uncultured Geminicoccaceae bacterium | reverse complement strand
TCCACGTCGCGCAGGGGTGTCAGTTGAACATGCATCCTTTCGGCCGGCCAGCCGGAGAATACCCTCGCAAATCGCGACGGTATTCTGGATCTACTCTCAGCTGGACTGAGCGCCGCGGTGTCTATCGTGGGAAAGAGCGACGGTAGCCACAGGTGGATGTTCGATGTGGGGCCGTTGGCGGCAAGTTGCTGCGCCTGCTCATGGTTCGGATTTGACCGCGTCGCCCGTCGCGAGACGAGCGTCGGTTACGCTGAATGTACCGCTTGGCGCCGCGCTGGCTCCAGCAAGCGGTACGCAGAGTGTGGCGAGACGTGCTAGCCGCAGTCGCTTTCCGAGGTCTGTCGTGTGGTGCCGCCGTCGCCAGGACGATACACCAGCGTTCGTCGAAATTCGCGCCCATACGGCGTAACATAGGGGAGCTTTTGTGGTAACTGCGCTGATAGCTGGGAAATTAGTTCATTACAATCAATAGGTTAGGAACATACGATGGCGGAGGGAACGGGATTCGAACCCGTGAGGAGTTGCCCCCAACACGCTTTCCAGGCGTGCGCCTTAAACCACTCGGCCATCCCTCCGGCGGGCCGTTCTTAGTCAACGGTCCTGACGCTCGCAACCGTCGCGCGACCCGGCCTTGCGCCCGCCCGCCGGCTTTGCCACAACGCCGCCATGCGTGCGCTCTTCGGTTTCGTCGGCGGGGTCCTGCTCTTCTTGGGCGCGTCGTGCGTCGTCGCTGAGGTTCTCCTCTGGACGCTCGGCGGCGCCGACAGTCTTTACAGTCTCCACGATCTCTGGGCGAGCCTGCACGGCCCGAGCCTCGCGAGCCTTGAGCAGCAGCTCGCCGACCTGCTCGGCGGCATCTTCGGCGTCGCCCTCGGCTGGCTGCTTGCCCTGCCGAGCTGGCTCGTCTTCCTCGTCGTCGGCGGGCTTCTCTCGCTCGGCGGCATGGGCGGCCGCGAACAACGCACGTTCGGCTGAGGCGCCGGCGGATGCGGCCGCCGCAGCACCTTGCCCTCGTCCTCCCCTACAAGGAACGGTTCACCGGCGACGGCGCCGGCGCCGTGAGCCTCTCGGTTCGCGACGCCCTTAGCGCGAGCCGTTACCGCGGGCATGCGCGGGTCTACGGACAGCAGGTCGAAGCTACCTTCGAGGGCATCGCGTTCACGGCCGTCGAGCCTCGGCGCACCTGGCTACTCGGGCGCGAGCGTGCCTATGGCCGGGCGCTCGCCCCGACGCTCGCACAAGCCTCTGGCGGCTTGGTCGAGGTTCACAATCGCGCCGCCACGGCGCGCCGTCTCGCCCATGCCTGCCCGCATCAGCGGGTCAGCCTGTGGGTTCACAACGACCCGCACACGATGGGCGGCCTGCGCAGCAGCGCCGCCCGGCGGCGGCTGCTCGACCGCCTCGCCGGTGTCGTCTGCGTCAGCGAGCACGTGCGTCGCCGCTTCCTCGACGGCCTTGAAGACCGTGCGGATCGCGTGCGGGTGGTGGTGAACGCCGTGCCGCCGATCGCCGTCGATCTCCGCGCGAAGCAGCCGCTCATCGCCTTCGCCGGGCGTGCCATTGCCGAGAAGGGGCTCGACCACCTCGCCGAAGCACTGGCCGCCGTTCTCCCGGGCCGGCCGGGCTGGCGGGCCCGCATCATCGGTGCTCGCTGGTTCGGCACGGGCCAACGACCGACGGCGTTCGAGCGCCGCGTCGCCGCGTTGCTGGCGCCGGTGCGCGAACGCGTCGAGCTTGAAGGCTGGCAGCCGCATGATGTCGTCCTAAGCACCTTCGCGGAAGCCGCCATCGTCGTCGTTCCCTCGGTCTGGGATGAGCCGTTCGGTCGCGTCGCGGCCGAAGGTCTCGCCGCCGGCTGCGCGGTGCTCGCCTACCGCCGCGGCGGTCTGGAGGAGATCATCGCCGGCCGCGGCATCCTCGTCGACGAGCCCGACCCCGGCGCCCTCACCGTTGCCCTCGCGCGCCTTCTCGACGATGCCCCCCTGCGGCAGCGCTTGCAGGCACGAGCGCGAAGCGACCTCCCGTTCACGCCGGAACGCGCGGCTGCCGCGGCCGATCGCTGGCGCGACGAGCTGCTCGCGAGCGCAGCGCCATGACGGACATCGCCATCTGGCTGCCCTACAAGGAGCTGTTCTCGGCCGACGGTGCCAACTCGATGTGCCTGCTCGTGCGCGACCGCGCTCGGCAGAGCCGCCATCGTGAGGCGATCACCGTCTACGGCCGGCCCGTCGGAGCACCGTTCGAGGGCGTACGATTCGAGCCAATCCGCCCGGCCCTCGCCGGCCTCATCGGTCGCAAGCGCGGCGAGGCGATGCGGATCGCCGCCGCTGCAAGCGCGCCCAACACCCTCTTCGAGACGCACGAACGGGTCGATCAGTTCCGGCTGATGTGGCGACGAGCGCAGGGTCGGCCGATCACCTTCCACTGTCACTGCGATCCGATCGACGACACACGCCACCTCGGCACCCCAGCGCTACGCCAAGCGGTGGTCAACGCCGCGGCGCACGTCTACTGCGTGAGCGACTTCGTCCGCCGCCGCTTCCTCGCCGACGTCGACGACCCCGACGGCAAGGTCCGCGTGCTCCACAATGGCGTGGCGATGCCGCGGGAGCCGCTCCCACCCAAGGAGCCGCTGATCGCCTTCGCCGGCAGGTTCGTGCCCGACAAGGGCGTCGACCATTTGGCCCAGGCGCTCGCCGAGGTTCTGCCGCAGCGGCCGGGCTGGCGCGCCGAGCTGGTGGGAGCCGCGCGCTTCGCCAGGGGCTCGACGCCGTCACCCTTCGAGACCGACGTCGCTGAGCGCCTGGCGCCCGTGCGGGACCGCGTGGCGCTTGCCGGCTACCTCCCGCACGAGGCGACCATGGCGGTCCTAACGCGCGCCGCGATCGTCGCCGTGCCATCCATTTGGGAGGAAGCCTTCGGCCTGGTCGCCGCCGAGGCCCTCGCCCGCGGCTGCGCCGTCGTCGCCTACGCTCGGGGCGGCCTGCCGGAAGTGGTCGGCGAGCGGGGGCTGCTGGTCGAGCCCGAAGCGACCGCCCTCGCCCGCGCGCTCGCGCAGCTCATCGACGACGCTGACCTGCGCGGCCGCCTGCAGACAGCGACCCGCGACACCGGCTTCCCGTTCACCATCGAGGCGACGACCGCGATCCACGACCGCTTTAGAGACGCGCTCGTCAGCTCTACATCATGAGCGCAGCGAGGAAGGCTTACAGGGGGATCTCCACCATGCCGAACTGCCGCATGCGCTTCTTGCCGGCCTTCTGCTTCTCGAGGAGCTTGCGCTTGCGGGTGACGTCGCCGCCGTAGCACTT
>CAYUKE010000364.1:0-3312 GCA_964445185.1 uncultured Geminicoccaceae bacterium | reverse complement strand
AGATGGCCGGCCACATGGGCGCGCTGCAGGTGACAGCGCACAACCTAGAGGTTGCGGGTGTCGATCCCGACCGCGGGTTGCTCCTGGTGCGGGGTGCGGTTCCTGGGCCGAAGGGCGGAGTCGTGCTCGTGCGCGACGCCGTCAAGCGGGCACGCCCGGCGGCGGCGCCCTATCCGGCGGCGTTGGCGGGTGCGGAAGCGATTGTCGTCGATGAGGGAGGCGTCTGAGCGATGGACCTTCCCGTCATTAGTCTCTCGTCGGATGAGACCGGATCGATCGAGGTCGACGATTCCTTCCTCGACATCGAGCCGCGCGCGGACATCCTGCAGCGCATGGTCGTGTACCAGCTGGCCAAGCGTCGCGCCGGCACCCACGACGTCAAGAACCGCGGCGAGATCGCTCGCACCGGCGCCAAGCTCTTCAAGCAGAAGGGGACCGGCCGCGCGCGGCACGGCTCAGCTCGAGTGGCGCAATTCCGCGGTGGCGGTCGCGCCTTCGGCCCGGTGCCGCGCGACCACGCGATCGATCTGCCTAAGCGCGTGCGTAAGTTGGCGTTGCGCCACGCCTTGGCGGCCAAGGCCAAGGCTGGGCAGCTCTACGTTCTCGATACACCGACCGTAGCCGAGCCGAAGACCAAGCCGCTGGCGGCGCGTCTCCGGGCGCTGCCGTTCCGATCGGCCTTCGTCGTCGCCGGCGCCGAGGTCGATGACAACCTGCGGCGCGCCTCGCGCAACATCCCCATGGTTGAGGTGGTCCCGAGTGCGGGCGCGAACGTCTACGATATTCTTCGCCGCGACGCGCTGCTGATCGCGAAGGAGAGCCTCGCGGAGCTTCAGGAGCGGCTCGCATGATCGCGCCCGAGACCTACGACATTCTGCGCCGGCCGGTGATCACCGAGAAGTCGACGCTGCTGGGCGAAAACAACGCGGTGACCTTCGTCGTTCGTCTCGACGCGACCAAGCCGCAGATCAAGGCTGCCGTCGAGGCGCTCTTCGAGGTCAAGGTCAAGGCCGTGAACACGATGGTAGTCAAGGGGAAGAGCAAGCGCTTCCGCGGCCGGCCGTTTCGGCGATCCGACCAGAAGAAGGCGATCGTGACCCTTGAGGAAGGGCACAACATCGACGTGACGACGGGTATCTGAGGCGATGGCGCTCAAGACATACAACGCGACCTCGGCCGGGCAGCGCACGCTCGTCACGGTCGATCGCTCGGGGCTGCACAAGGGCGCGCCCTTGAAGAAGTTGACCGAGGGGCTGAGCAAGAGCGGCGGTCGCAACAACACCGGCCGACAGACCAACTGGCACCGTGGCGGTGGACACAAGCGGACCTACCGCGTCGTCGACTTCAAGCGTCGAAAGTGGGATGTCCCCGGCACGGTCGAGCGGTTGGAATACGATCCGAACCGTACGGGCTTCATCGCCTTGGTCCGCTACGAGGATGACGAAGTTGCCTACATCCTGGCACCGGCGCGGCTTGGCGTTGGCGACCGCGTGATCGCCGGCAACCGGGTCGACGTCAAGCCGGGCAACGCGGCTCCGGTGGGCAACATCCCGGTCGGCACCATCCTCCACAACGTCGAGATGAAGCCCGGCAAGGGCGGGCAGATCGCGCGCGCGGCGGGGGCCTACGCTCAGCTTGTCGGCCGCGACGGCGCCTACAGCCAGATCCGGTTGATGTCGGGCGAGATCCGCCGCGTGCACAATACCTGCATGGCGTCCGTCGGCGCCGTGTCGAACTCGGATCATCAGAATGAGAGCCTCGGCAAGGCGGGCCGCAACCGTTGGCGCGGGCGGCGACCGACGGTGCGAGGCGTCGTCATGAATCCGGTCGACCATCCGCATGGCGGTGGCGAGGGTCGGACCTCGGGTGGTCGTCATCCGGTCACCCCATGGGGCAAGCCGACCAAGGGGCGGCGCACGCGGACCAGCAAGAAATCGGACACCTTCATCGTCCGCTCTCGCCACGTCGCCAAGAAGCGGAGAGGCTGATCGATGCCGCGTAGCGTCTGGAAGGGGCCGTTCGTCGACGGCTATCTCTTCGACAAAGCCGAGCAGGCGAAGAGCTCAGGGAAGAACGCGATCATCAAGACGTGGTCGCGTCGCTCAACGATCATGCCGGATTTTGTCGGCCTGACTTTCGCCGTCTACAACGGCAAGAAATTTCTGCCTGTCTATGTCACCGAGAACATGGTCGGGCACAAGTTGGGTGAGTTCTCGCCGACCCGAACCTATTACGGGCACGGCGCCGACAAGAAGGCGAAGAGGAAGTAGCCATGGGCAAGCAGAGCAGCGAGCGGGCGCTCGCCGACAGCGAGGCCCTGGCGGTCGCGACGTTCATGCGGACCAGCCCACGCAAGCTTGACCTCGTCGCCGGTCTGATCCGCAAGCAGCCGGTCGACCGGGCGATCACGGCGTTGGCGTTCTCGAAGAAGCGGATCGCGCGCGATGTCCGCAAGACGTTGGAGAGTGCTGTCGCCAACGCCGAGAACAACCACGGGCTCGATGTCGATCAGCTGGTCGTCGTCGAGGCGAGCGTCGGCAAGCGCTTGGTGATGAAGCGGTTTCGGCCGCGGGCACGCGGTCGGGCCGGTCGTATCAACAAGTTCTTCAGCCGCCTGCGGATCGTTGTCCGAGAGGTGGCGCCCGTGACTGTGGAGGAGGCCGCCTGATGGGCCACAAGGTCAATCCCGTTGGGCTGAGGCTCGGCATCAACCGCACGTGGGACAGTCGCTGGTATGGTGACGACGACTATCCGAAGCTGCTCGCCGAGGACCTGAAGCTGCGGGCCTATCTGGAGAAGCGGCTGGCCGCCGCCGGCATGTCGCGGATCGTCATCGAGCGTCCTGCGAAGAAGGCGCGCATCATGATCCACACGGCCCGGCCCGGCGTGGTCATCGGCAAGAAGGGTCAGGACATCGAGGCGTTGCGGCGGGAGCTCTCGAAGATGAGCTCGGCCGGGGATGTCGCGCTTAATATTGTCGAGATCCGCAAGCCGGAGCTTGATGCCAAGCTGGTGGCCGAGAACATCGCGCAGCAGTTGCAGCGGCGCGTCACGTTCCGGCGCGCGATGAAGCGCGCCGTGCAGTCGGCGATGCGGCTTGGCGCCGAGGGCATCAAGGTCGTCTGCGGCGGACGCTTGGGCGGTGCCGAGATCGCGCGCTCGGAGTGGTATCGCGAGGGGCGCGTGCCGCTGCACACGCTGCGCGCCAATGTCGACTTCGGCAGGGCCACGGCGTTCACGCCCTACGGCACCTGCGGAATCAAGGTTTGGGTGTTCCGTGGCGAGATCATGGAGCATGACCCGATGGCTTTC
>CAYUKE010000363.1:0-3327 GCA_964445185.1 uncultured Geminicoccaceae bacterium | reverse complement strand
CGACGTCCTCGGTATCGAAGCCGCAGTGCTCGCCGACTAAACCCCGATCAACGGCGCCGCCGCTCGCCGCGAGCCAAACCGTGCTGCGTCAACGTTCGCTACCCGCGTCAGCCCCAGCGCGCGGCGCTCTCGCGCTCGCCGCCGAATCACGCGACTTCGCCGTCAGCCGCGCCGCCGCGCTCAGCGCCGTGAGCCGCTCCACGGCCTGCGGCGCAAACCGCGGATGAAAACGCGGACTCATGCTCAGTGCCCGGCTCAGCAGCCGCCGCGCCCGCGAAGTCTCACCCTGCTGCGCTGCGATCATCCCTGCATGAAAATACATCTCCGCATCGCCCCCGCCCCAACGCAACGCCTGCGCCATCACATCCGCCGCCTCATCGAACTTCCCCGCCCGATACAAGCACCAGGCCAGCGTATCCGTTGCAAACGCGTTCGGATACGCGGCGTGCGCCGACCGCGCCTCAGCGAGCGCCTCCGCGAGGTGCAGCGCATGATCCGCAAGAAATCGCGCTAAGAGTGCATTGCCATCATGACGATGCCCGTGACTGTGCCCATGTGTGTGCCCGTGCGCCTGAGTGTCATGCGGGTGATCGTGGTCATGCCCGTCCTTCGCGAAGCCATGAAACGCCAACACCCGCCGCGTCTGCGCCGCCGCATCCGCCGGGCGGTTTTGCAACAGCGCAATCTCAACAAGCCCCGTCAGCGCTTCATGACTCGGCTGAACCTCAACCGAACGGCGAAACGCCCGTTCCGCCGCGTTCGGATCTTGCAACGCCAGTTCCGCCGCCCCGAGCGCGTTTAGCAATCGATGGTTGTCGGGCGCCGCCTTCAGCCCCGTCCGCGCTAGGTCGCGCGCCGCCACATACGAGCCTGTCTTGAGCGACATCATCGCCAACGCCGCCCGGCACCAAGCCGCGTGCTCCGGCTGACGTCCGCCGGCATCAATCGCCTTCCGCATCAGCCACCGTGCCTGTGAATGCTTCCCCGTCAGCCACATCACCTGCGCCGCGCGACTGTACGCCGTCATGTCCGGCTGCAAATCGAGTAGCTTCTGGTAATGCTCCAGCGCAACCGCATACGCGCCACGCTCCACCGCCGAGTCGCCCAACAGCGCATACGCACGCGGCGTGTTCGCCCGCACTTCCAACGCGCGGCGCGACCACGCATCCCCCTCGTCAAACGCGTGATCTGAGTTCGCGACCCACGCCAAGCCGACCAGCGCGTCGACATTCCGCGGCTCTAGTCGTCGCGCCGCCTCAAACGCCTCCGCCGCTGGCTTGTACAGCCGCACGTCTCCCGTCACGCGAGAGCGCTCCATCAACGCCTCACCGAGCGCGATGTAAACCGTCGCGCTGGGCTCGCGCTCCAGTTGACGCCGCAGCGTGTCGATCTCGCGATCCATCGGGGCGCGGTTCCCCGCGCGCTCCGCGCCAAAAGCGGGACCCCCGTGAAGATGTCCACCCTCATGCGCACCAGCCGGCGCGCAACAGCAAGCAACGCCAAGAACAAATTGAGAGAACGAAAGTCGCATGACTGACTCCGTGTGAGTGATGTCGACAAAGGGGGGGCGACGCCGCCTGGACGTCGCCCCCAGCACAGAGCGGGGAAGCTGTGAGACTGCCGCAGCGCCCCTTAACGCGCCGCGCGAGTCAAAGACGACGCGCCCGGGATCTGACGCTGATTCACCCGCGGGCCGGCGTGCGGCGTACCAAGGTACGGAAACACCTGGTGGTAGAGCTGATCGTTCGCCGCCACGTTGTCGCCCACCGCGCCCGGCAGCGTGCCCGCCGCCAGCGCCGTCAACGCGATGTCGATCACGTCGTCGCCGATCCGCCGACCGTTCGGAAAGCCAGCATAGATCGCATCCCCGGCCCCATTGTCGCGGTTGATATTGTCCCCGCCAAACAGGCTCAGGCGACTGAAGCCAAGCTGACCCGGCAATGTCGTCGGCTCGGTGGTGGTGTCGACCCGCATGACATCAGGGATGAAGATCGCCACCAGGTCTTCGCGGTTGTCGCTGGGAATCGACGTGCCGAACACCGCGTTCAGCAACACCGCGAGTTCCGGGTTGCGCGCGTAGGTGGCGAAACTGGCGTCGTTGACCGGGCTCGTGCGATTGTAATTGTCCTTGTCACGCAACGGCACCAACGCCTCGTTGAACAGCGGGTTGCCCATCCGATTCAACTGAATCCACGGGCCCGCGTTGATCGCGCCGCCCGACGTCAGCCGCAACGTGATGCGCCGACGACTGACCGACGCGTACACCCCGACGCCTTCAGCCGGACCGACCAGCGAGTTGAATGCGAACGACGGCAGATCCGAGATCGGAATCTGGATCCCGTAGCTCTACACATAGAAGCCCTCGAACCCGTCCACGCCGCCGCCGTCCTGCCCCAGGCCGTCTCCGGCGTCGCCGTCGTTGTCCAAAATGCGTCCATCGAGCAGGTCGAAGATGGCCGGAATGTCAGAGTAAAAGCCATCCTCACGCGGACCGGCGAAGACCGCCTCCCCCGACGACAGGTTCGACACCGCTTGCTGCGTGTAGCGATCAAGCTCACTGAACATCGTCGCGCCCGAAACCGCCTCTCCGTTCGCGTCGTTGTAGTTCGGCGTCGTGTTGCCGCCGACGTTCGGCGGAGCCGTCGGCAGGTCCTGACCCGCCACGACGTCGTTGCGGCGCACCGTGTAGGTCTGCGTGAAGTTCTGCCGCGCGTCGCCGATGTTCATGATCGGCCCGACTTCCGTTCCAAGGCCGTACGACAAAATCGTGTCCGGATTCTTCAGCCCCGGGCCGCTCAGCGGATTCACCTGCGAGAAGGTGAAGTCGTAGCGGATCTGCGTCTCGCCGGTGGTCGGGTGGGTGATGTGGATGCTGTAACGCGCATCGTCCGCGAACCGTTCGTAAATCGCGCCGTCCCCCGGCTCCGAAAACGGACGGCATGCCACCACGACATTCAGAACGCGTTGGTTGGGATCGTCGTACCGCGTGCCAACGAACGCGTAAACGTCCGTCAGGTTGGCCTGCGGATCCTGCTTGATCAGCGGAGCGTCGCTGTGGCTCGCCGCGTTCGCGCTGGAGAGCGCGACGGTCATGCCGATCACGACGGTCAGACTGGTGAGTGTGGCTCGCACTGTATGAGACATGAATTCCTCCTGGCGGTGTCGCTGTTTCGATGCACTTAAGACCGGCGACGACGAATGACGGCCGTCAGCAGCGCCAGACTCGCGGCGCCGGTGGCGGGTTCCGGAACAACATTCGTCGCCCCCGTGATGAACAGGCCATCAGTCGTGATCGCCTGGAACGCAGTGAAGTTGGTGATCGGTGCA
>CAYUKE010000362.1:1482-3327 GCA_964445185.1 uncultured Geminicoccaceae bacterium | reverse complement strand
GCGCGCGAAGAGGCTTGCGAGCTCGGCCGCGTCGAGCTTGATGCTCACCTGTCACAACAGGCCTTCCGCGGTGCCCTCGACAACGCTCCCGTCGACGTCTGTGCCCTACCCTTCGAGGGCCGCCGGAAACGGCTGCTCGTCGCCGACATGGACAGCACGATCCTCGCGGTGGAGTGCATCGACGAGCTGGCCGACGTGCTCGGCATTCGCGCGCGCATCGCCGGCATCACCGAGCGGACAATGAAGGGCGAGCTCGACTTTGCCCAATCGCTCACCGAACGCGTTGCCCTGCTCGCCGGGCTGGAGGTCGTCCAAGTCGAGGTCGTCGCCGACACGAGGACGCCGCTCACGCCCGGTGCCCGAACGCTCGTGCAAACCATGCGGGCGAGCGGCGCGCGCACGGTCCTCGTCTCCGGTGGCTTCACTCTGTTCACAGAGCTCGTCGCCGAGCGCGTCGGCTTCGACGAACATGAGGCGAACACCTTGGAGTTTGCCGACGGCAAGCTCACCGGCAAGGTCGTGGCCCCGATCCTGGATCGCCATGCCAAGGCAGCAGCACTCGCCAGACACACCGAGACCCTTGGGCTAACCACCGATGCAACGCTGGCGCTGGGCGATGGTGCCAACGATATCGAGATGCTCAAGGCTGCCGGTACCGGGGTCGCCTTCCGTGCCCATCAGGCGGTTCGTGCGGTGATCTCGACGCGGCTGGACGTCGCCGATCTCACCGGCGCGCTCTACCTGCAGGGCTATCGCCGCGACGAGTTCGTGGCCGACTGAGCATCCTCGATGGCGACCCGTCCCCAGCGGACGGCAAGCCAGGCGCGCTCATAGGCGAAGTAGGTTGCGAGGCTGACCGCCGTCACGGACAGCGAAAGACCACCCGATTCGACGATCGAGCCCGTGAACCACCAGCCAAGCAGGAACGTGACCTTCAGGCCGAGCACTTGCCAGCAGATCGCCTTGGTCGCGGTGCGGAGCCGTGTCTCACTCATAGCCCACAGATCGTAGCAACGGCATCGGCCACGGACGATGCGGAGACTGCGCACAAGCCTCGACAATACGTTCTCGTATGCGACAGACTGTCGATTATGCGAAGCAGCGTTGAGGATTCTCGCGCAACCCGTGCGACAGCGTTTCGCGACCGCCTGCGTGCCGCGCTCATGGCAAGCCACAAGCCCGCGGCCGCTGTCGCGCGCGAGGCCGGCATCGATCGGTCGACGCTCGCCCAGCTCTTGGGAGGGAGCGCACCTCGGCTACCTGGCGGCCATGCCCTCGCCGGCCTGGCGCAAGCGCTCGGAGTAACAACCGACTGGCTCCTCGGCTTGGTCAACGCGCCGCAACCCGCGACCGCGATCCTCGATGCCTCGTTCCAGATCACCGATGTGCCCTTCGCCCCGGCCGACCAGAACCTGCTGTCATGGCTCGAAGAGGCGCGCGGCTACAAGATCCGCCACGTGCCGCTGTCGCTCCCGGCGCTGGTCAAGACCGAAGCGGTGCTGCGGCACGAGTACGACGCGGCGGTGGGGCGGACGACGCAGCAGGCCATCGCCGACAGCGAACGGCGGCTCGCCTATGCGCGCGAGGACGGCACGGATTTCGAGGTGTGCATGGCGCGACAAAGCCTGGAGGGTTTCGCGCGCGGCGAGCACATCTGGCGCGACTTGGGCGCGGCCTCGCGTCGCGACCAGCTCCGCCAAATGGCGACCCTGCTCGATGAGCGGCAGCTCGAGCGATTCAAGAACGAGGCGCGGGCCGCGGCGATGCTCAAACACGCGGGGGTCGTGAGCGTCTACTCCGTCGGCGTGGAGCGGGGCGTGCACTACTACGCGATGGAGCTGATCG
>CAYUKE010000362.1:0-1472 GCA_964445185.1 uncultured Geminicoccaceae bacterium | reverse complement strand
GCTCGATGAGCTCTACCCTGGGCTCCGCGTCCACCTCTTTGACACGCGACGCATTCATGCAGTGCCGTTAACGGTGTTCGGCCCGCAACGCGCGGCCATCTATGCCGGACAGAGCTATCTCGTCTTCAACTCCGCACAGCACGTACAAGCCTTGGCCTGGCGCTTCGACCAGCTCATCCGAGCTGCCGACGTGCAGGCGCACGAGGTCGCGGGCTATGTCGGCGCCTGGGCTTCCAGAGTTCGCTGACGTTCGGCGTGATCAGGACCTGAAGCGCAGCACCACGAAGCGCGGATCGCCCTGGCGCTCCACGAGCATCAGCACCGACGCCTTGCCGTCGCTCTGGGCCTGGTTCACGGCCGCCACCAGTTCGGGCGGCGAGCTGACCGGATCCTGGTCGACGTCCACGATCATGTCACCTGCGCGGAGCTGCTCGGCCTCGGCCGGCCCGCCGGGCTCTATGTCGATGATCACGAGACCCTCGACACCGGCGGGCAACTCGAGCGACTGGCGGAGGTCGGGTGTCACCGTCGCCACTGTCATGCCGAGACTGGTGACCTCGGCGCGCGACAGCGAAGGCTCTTCGCCTTCACCCCTGGTGGAGCCCAGGCGCGCCAGCTCCTCGTCGCTAGGCAACTCGCCCAGCACGACCTCAACCTGCTCGACCTCGCCGCGCCGCCAAAGGTCGACGATCACCTCCTTGCCGATCTCGGTCTCCGCCACGATCCGCGGTAAGCCCCGCATGCGCTCGATCTTCTGACCGTCGAAGCGAACGATCACGTCGCCGGTGCGGATATCGGACTCGGCGGCGGGGCCGCCCGGGGTAACGCTGGCGACCAAGGCGCCCTCGGCGTCCGGCAACCCCAAGCTTTCCGCAATGTCTTCGGTGACCGACTGAATACGCACACCGAGCCAACCTCGCGCCACCCGGCCGGAGTCCCGCAACGACGCAATCACCGGACGCGCGAGATTACTCGGGATGGCGAAGCCGATGCCGACATTCCCGCCGGACGGCGAGAAGATCGCCGTGTTCACGCCGAACACCTTGCCATCTAAGGTGAAGCTCGGACCGCCGGAGTTGCCGCGGTTGATGGCGGCATCTACCTGCATGAAGTCGTCGTAAGGGCCAGCCCGGATGTCGCGTCCCCGCGCCGACACGATGCCAGACGTTACGGTCGAGCCGAGGCCGAACGGGTTGCCGATCGCGATCATCCAGTCGCCGACGTCGACCTCGTCGCTGTCCGCCCACTCGAGATAGGGGAACGGCTCATCGCTCTCGATCTTCAACAGCGCTAGGTCGGTTTTCGGATCGCGTCCGATCAGCGTTGCCGGATACTCGCTTTCGTCGCTCATGATGACCGTGATCTCGTCCGCTTCGGCGATCACGTGGTTGTTGGTCACCACATAGCCATCCGGGTCGATGATGAAACCGGACCCGAGCGAGAACGTCTCGGGGCCAGGTTGCTCCGGGCTC
>CAYUKE010000361.1:0-3337 GCA_964445185.1 uncultured Geminicoccaceae bacterium | reverse complement strand
AGCGACCCGACGCGCGTCGAACCCTAGCATCGGCGAGGTCGATCGCTGTGTGGCACGGGCTCAGCCGTCGACGCGTTCCGCCTGCCAAAAGAAGGTTGCGGGCCCGTCGACGAAGCCGCCGACCTGATCGTTGCGGAAGGCCATCGGCACGAAGTATTGCCCCGCGTGCATGTGCGTCGCGACCTCCAGCGCCCGGAGCTGGATCGCTTCGGCGAGCGCGCGTTGCGCGTCGAGGTCGGTCTCGCGCGCGAAAGCGTCACGCATCTCTTCCAGTTCGGGGTCGAGTGGCCAGCCGAACCAGGCATCCTCGCCCGAGGCGTTGAAGCCCGCCGCGGCGACCGGGTTCATGACGTCGGCGGCGACCCAGGCCGTCATGAACGCGTTCCACCCGCCGTCTTCCGGCGGTCCTTGATTGGCCCGCCGGGAGACGAGCGATTGCCAGTCCATCGACTGCATGTCGACAGTGAAGCCGCCGCGCTCCAAAAGGCTCTTCGCTACCGGCGCGAGGTTGGTCAGCACCTGCAGGTCGGTCGAGTGCATCAAGACCACCGGGGTGCCGTCATAGCCGGCCTCGTCCAAGAGCGCCTGCGACGCCTCGAAGTCCGAGGTAAGGGCGATGTCGCCGCCAGCGTCCGTCGCGAACGTGGTGTCGCAGATGAACATGGCCGGACACACGAGGAAGAAGTCCGGGTTCCCGATCGTGGCGTTTAGAAAATCCTGCTGGTTGAGGGCCGCCAGGGCCGCGCGGCGAACGACTGGATCGTCGAACGGCGGATAGAGGTGGTTGAAGCGGAACATGTACTGATAGCCGAGCGGGTTCGTGATCCGCACGTCGATGCTCGGGTCGCCCTCGATCAGCGGCAAGAGGTCGTGAGCCACCTGCTCGATCACGTCGATTTCACCCGTGATGAGCGCGTTCACGGCCGTCTGCGCATCCGGCATCGAGATCCACTCGACGACGTCGACGTTGACGACCTTGCCGCCCGTCGCCCAGCTGGCCGGCTCCTCGCGCGGCCGGTAGCCTGTGAACTTCCGATAGACGACCTTGTTCCCCGGCTCCCAGGCGTCGGCATCGAAGACGAACGGCCCGGAGCCGATCGCTTCCTCGATCTGCTCGTCGGCAGGTGTCGCCGCGATCCGCGCCGGCATGATGAACGGCACGTTGGAACTCGGTTTGGCGAGCGATTGGCCCAAGAGACCGAAGGGCTCACTGAGCGTGATCGTCACGGTCTGGTCGTCCGTCGCCGTCATGGCGTCCACGAACTGCATGAGCTCCTGGCCCATCGTGTCGCGCTGCGCCCAGCGGTCGAGCGAGGCGATCACGTCGGCGCTGGTGACCGGGGCCCCGTCGTGGAAGGTGAGCCCGTCGCGCAAGGTGAAGACATGGCTGAGGCCATCGTCCGACACGTCCCAGCTTTCGGCCATCTGCGGCTGCACGATGCCGTCAGCGTCGAGGGCCAAGAGCGTGTCGTAGATCATGTAGCCGTGGTCGCGGGTGACGTAGGCCGTCGTCCAAATCGGATCGATGATCTTGAGATCCGAATGCATCACCACCCGCAGCCTGTCCTCGTCGGCCACCGCAGGAGAGACGAGCCCCAGTGCCAGAGCAAGGGTCGCGAGCGCGCGTGTCGGTGAGCGCATATGACCGTTCCCGTCGTGTCGGTCTCCCAGCTGCCGCGGAGTTTCCACGGATCGCCGGACCTCGCAAGGTCGGATGCTCTAGGCCGCGACGGCGCCGGCCCAGGGATGAGCACGCGAGCTGGCCCCGCTCCGTTCACCATCGTCGGAGAGCAGAATTGCGCTCGGCAAGGCGAAGGGGGTCGGCTGAACGCCGTCCGCAGCGGCGGTCGCGGGCACGACCTCGCCGACCGCTTTGAGGATGTCCTCGCCGAGCCGCACGTCGACGATGGCAGCGTCGGGTCCGCTCACATCGATGCGCGGGCGGTGGAACGCGGCCTCCAGATCATCACCAGCGTCGATCAGGAAACTCGCGAGCTGTAGGACGGCCGAGAGGATGCGACGACCACCGCACGCGCCCAGCACAGCGGCCCCGCCGGGCGCGCCCTCGATCAGCGTCGGGCACATGTTGGAGAGCGGCTGCGCGCCGGGTGCGAGCGCATTAGGCGTGCCCGGCCGCGGGTCGAACCACATGATGCCGTTGTTCAAGAGGATGCCGGTCTCGGGGAGATAGACATGGCTGCCGAAGAGCGAGAGCAGCGTCTGCGTCCAGGCGACCAGCATGCCGTCGGCGTCGATGACGCAGAAATGCGAGGTGTTGCCAGGCTCGGCGGCGTGGCCCAGCCGCTCGAGGCGGGTTGCGTACGCGCGCCGCAGGCCGAGCGCATACGCGGCGTAGGCCTCGACGTCGATCTGCCCGCCGGACCAGCGCGCAGCTACGACGCCCAGCGCTTCTTCGAGGCTGAGCCCCGCGAAGAGCCCGTCCATCGTGGTCAGGCGCGCTTGGCGGTAAGCGAAGACGCGCGGTTCGTGGAGCCGCGCCGCGTAGCTTTCGAGGTCGGACGCGCGGAGCCACGTAGCCATAGCGCGCGCCTCGCCGAGCAGCCGCTCGGCTAGTACGCCCTGATAGAAGTCCGACGCGCCCGCTTCGGCCAGGCGACGATAGGTGCGGGCGAGGGCGGACATATCCAGCCGGAAGCGCCCGCTTGTCGGCTCGCCCGCGGGCGGCAAACCGTCGGCCAGGAAGTAGGCGGCACTCGCGGGTTGTCCGCGGAGGAGACGCGCGTCGTTCGCGATCTTCAGCGTCGTGTACCAGTCGCCCGCGTGGCCCGTCTCGGCCCGTTCGACGGCGGGCTCCAGCGCTTCGTGCCAGGCGAGCCTACCGAATCGCTCGTGCGCCGCGCCGAGGGCAGCGACCAGGCCCGGCACGGCCACCGCCAACGGCCCGGTCACGTTGCGGTCGTCGACGACACCCGGCCAGGCGAACGGGCTCGGCCCCGGCGCACCGGTCAGTGGGTATGCGGCGACGTCCAGCGCTCGGGGCGCCACCATGCCGCCGTCGACGGCGACCGCCGGTTCGCCTGGCGGCTTGATCAAGGCCGCGCAGCCACCGCCGACGCCGCTCATCCAGGGCTCGGTTACACCCAGCGCAAGGGACGTGGCTACCGCCGCATCGACTGCGTTGCCGCCCCGTCGCAGTACGTCGGCCCCGGCCGCTGCGGCATCAACGCTCTGCGCGGCAACGAGGCCGCCCTGGGTCTTCACGACCGCTTTGTCAAAGACCGGCATGATCGCCTCCGCAAGCGCCTGACGAGACAAGCAAGAGCCGTGGCCGAGCCGCATCGACCATCTAGAGCGCTTTTCCGATCGAGCAGAACCA
>CAYUKE010000360.1:0-3339 GCA_964445185.1 uncultured Geminicoccaceae bacterium | reverse complement strand
AGCAAGGCGTCTGGTTGTGGCGATCGGTGGCTGGGTTCGCCGACGGTCGGCCGGATGGGGACCCGCGCCCAGATCGCTCCGACCTGGCTGCGCGGCGGATGGTCATTGGCCTCGTCGTCCGCAGCAAATTCCGCTAGAGCCGCGGCGATGCTTGGGTGCTATCGCTCAGCGTTCCCAGCGGCTAGGGAACCGCTGCGCAGGGTTCCGAGCCCTCGCGCAAGCGGCGCCGAGGCGCCACATCGACAGACGACGACCTAGCGACCTCGAGAGACCTGCGCCGATGTCCCAGCCGCGCACCGCCGCCGCGATCCTCGCCGCCGTCGCCTTGATCGGCGGCTGCGCCGAGGCGGAGACAGAAACCCTGCGAGTCGCCACCTTCAACGTCGCCCTCAACCGTGACGCGCCAGGCGCCCTCGCCGACGAGCTCGAGCAAGCCCCGTCGGCACAGGCGCAAGCGGTCGTCGACGTGCTGCGCACCGTTCGCCCGGACATCGTCCTGCTCAACGAACTGGACCACGACGATGACGGCCATGCCCTCGAAGCGCTGCGCCGATTGCTTGCCGCCACGGAAGGAACCGGCGCGCCGCTCGACTACGGGTTCGTGTTCACGGCGCCGGTCAACACCGGCGTGCCGAGTGGTCTCGACCTCAACCGCGACGGCAGCATTGCCGTCCCCGGCGATGCTTGGGGCTATGGCACGTTTCCCGGCCAGTACGGCATGGCCATCCTATCGCGCTTGCCGATCGACGACGACGCGGTGCGGACGTTCCAGCAGTTCCTCTGGCGCGACCTTCCTGATGATCTGATCCCGCGGACCTACTACGGCGACATCGCCGATGCGCTCCGCCTCTCATCGAAATCCCATTGGGACGTTCCGATCCTAATCGGCGACGGCCGCACCCTGCATCTGCTCGCCAGCCATCCGACGCCTCCCGTTTTCGATGGCCCCGAGGACCGCAACGGCCGGCGGAACGCGGACGAGGTGCGCTTCTGGCTGCACTACATCAGCGCGGCGGACGCCCCGTTCCTCGTCGACGATACCGGCGCCGCCGGCGGGCTCGCGGGCGATGCGTCCTTCGTCGTCCTCGGCGACCTCAACCTGGCCCCCAGCGACGGCGACGGCCGGGCCGAGGTGATCCAAGCGCTGCTGGCCCATCCGCGCGTTCAGGACCCGGCGCCCCGTAGCGAGGGCGGTGCCGCCGCCGCGGCAGATCAGGGCGGCGCCAATCTCGCGCACACGGGCGACCCGGGACTTGATACGGCTGACTGGCGCGACCGACCTGGGCCGGGCAACCTGCGCGTCGACTACGTGCTACCGTCCGCGGACCTCGAGGTCGTCAACGCCGGCGTCGCCTGGCCCACGGGCGATCGCGCCGTGATCGCGGCGCGCGCCTCAGACCACCGCCTCGTCTGGATCGATCTGGAGATCCCTTGAAGCTCGAACTCGATCACGTCTTCGTCTTCGTCGAACCCGGCGGCGTCGAAAGCACGCAGCGGCTCGTTGACCTTGGCCTCGTACCGTCCTTCCAGCGCACGCACGACGGTCAGGGCACGGCCAATGTTTGCTTCGCCTTCGACAACGCGTACCTGGAACTGCTCTGGGTCGAGGACGCGGCCCACCTTGCCGAGGCGACGTTCGCTCGCACTGGGCTCTACGAGCGGTCGCAATGGCGCACGCTCGGAACCTCGCCCTTCGGCGTCTGCGTCCGCGCGCCGCGTCCCCTGCCGTTCGACTGCTGGCTGTGGCGACCGCCCTACCTGCCGCCGAGCTTCTTCTTGGAGGTCTCGGTTACGTCGACAGACCCGAACGTGCCGTTTCTCTTCGACTTCCCCGGTGCGGAGCCGCCGACGGCCTGGCCGCCGGCGCGCGCGGCCGGGCGCCAGCGCGACGCTGGTTTCACGCGCATCGAGGGGCTGCAGCTCGCCGCACTGCCCGGCGCCGAGGAGCTCGCAGAGCTGCGCCTTGCACCGGAGCTCACGCGCCAGCAGGCCGTCCTGAGCCTCAGCCGCGCCGACGGCGGTCCCGCGCGCGACCTGCTGCTGCCGGCGTGTCGCTGGCGCGCGTGACAGGTCGGCCGCCTGCCGATGCGCCGTCATGCGACAAATCAGCCGGATCGTGCGTGCATGATCAAGCGCATGGACAGCACGGTTCTGGCCGTGTTCCACGGGAGAGTCTCGATCGAAGTGACGAGACGGCGGGCAGGACCGGCGTGCTAACTGGTCTGCCCCCCGCTCGTCGAGGGAGCGAGATCGCGGAACAGGGGGGTGACGGGCTTCGGCCCATGCAGAAGGAGGATGCGGCAATGACCGTGGAAGTGGAGCGCAAGGTCGTCGTGCCGGCGGCGGTCGAGACGGTGTGGCGGGCCATCGGTGACTTCGGCGCCATGGCGGCCTGGCACCCGGCGATCGCCACCTGCGACGTCGAGCGGAACGGAACCGTCGTCTACCGGCATCTCCGAACGCACGACGGCGGTGAGTTCCTCGAGCGCGAGGTCGCCGAGCACGACGACGCCCACGACCACAGCTATTCATACGAGATCGTCTCCTCGCCGCTGCCGGTGAGCAACTACCGCTCGGTGCTTCGCGTGCTGCGGGAGGAAGACGGCACCAAGGTCGTCTGGTCGAGCGAGTTCGAGGCTGAGGGGGTCACGACGCATGAGGCCGCGCGCGCGGTCGCCGGCGTCTACGAGGCCGGTCTCGCCAACATCAAGCAGCGGTTTGCCTGACGGAGCCGAACGCCGGGCGGACGTCGAGATCCTCTACGTTCGCCACGGCGAGACGGTCCATAACCGCGAGCGGCGCATGTCCGGCTGGCGCGATGCGCCGCTCACGCTCAAAGGCATCGATCAGGCGCGCCGTGTCGGCTTAACCTTGGGCGCGCATACTGCCGACCTGGCGCAGTGGCGGTGGCTGTCGAGCCCGCTCGGCCGCGCCTGGCAAACGGCGGTGATCCTCGCCGACGTTGTCGGCGTGCCGACCACACAGATCGGGCATGATGATCAGCTCAGAGAAATGACCTGGGGCCGGTGGGATGGCCTGACCGCCGCCGAGATCGAAGCCCAGGACGGTGAGCTCTGGCGGGCTCGGCTCGCCGACCGTTGGACCGTCGCGCCGCCTGACGGTGGCGAGACCCAACGCTGCATCGTGGCCCGTGCCGCGAGCTGGCTGCAGGGGCTGCCCCTTGCCAGCAGGACGGTCGCGGTCGCCCATGGTGCGCTCGGTCGGGCCCTACGCGTCGCCTACCAAGGCCTGCCCGACGCGGCGATGCTCGACATGGACGAGCCCCAGGACGCGATCTTCTGGTTCAAGGCCGGCCAGATCACCCGGCTGGATGCCGCC
>CAYUKE010000359.1:0-3348 GCA_964445185.1 uncultured Geminicoccaceae bacterium | reverse complement strand
CGAGCTCCGAAAGCTCGGCGATGCTCGCGGGAATGCGGTTCAGACTCCTGATGGCGAGATCGAGCACGTCGCCCGGGCGCCACCCTGCAATCCGCGCCTCGGCCTCCCGATAGGCCTCGTCGGGCGTCATGTCCCCTCGGAACAATGTGAGCGAGAATAAGGGAGCGATAGCCGCCCGCGTCTAGGCGGGCAATCTCGGCGCGGCGTTCAGCGGCGTGCGCGTTCCTTCGAGCGGCGGACCCGGCGTGCGCGTGATCCGCGCTCTCAGCCTCCGTCCAGCGGTCGGAGCCTGCCTGCTTCGTCGAGGGGTGCGAAGGGGTTGTGGGCGATCTCCCAGAGATGCCCGTCGGGGTCGGCGACATAGCCCGAATAGCCGCCCCAAGGGGCTCTCTCGGCAGGTTTTACCAGGCGTGCGCCGGCGGCGACCGCGGCGTCGATGGTGGCGTCGACCTCCGCCTCGGAACGGACGTTGTGCGCGAGGGTCACAGCCGTGAAGCCGGTCCCCGCGGCCGGCACGCCCGCGTCCGCGGCGAGCGCATCCCGCTCGAACAGGGCAAGCGCCAGGCCGCCCAGGTCGAAGAAGGTGATGGCGTCGTTGCTTGGCGCTGCCGCGCGCCAGCCGAGCCGTTCGTAGAAGGCGCGCGCCCGGGCGACGTCGGCGACGCCCAGGGTGACCAGGCTCAAGCGCTGCTCCATCGGGCTGCCTCCGCGCGCATCCGGGCTCAGGCGATGAGCCACCACCACCCGAGCGTCAAGGGCCAGACGAGGACGAAGGAGAGGCCGGCCAGCACCAGCGTCGCCCGCGCGGCCGCGGCGACGCCCACGCCCGCGAGGCTCAGCCCGACGATCATCGGTGGGACCTGATAGGGCAGGAACGCGGTGGCGTAGCCCAGAACGTAGGCTCGAAAGACGGCGGCGAGGTCCATCCCCGTCGCATCGCCGATCTCGCCGGCGATCGGCACCAGCACGGCGGCGATGCCCGGCATGGTCGCCACAGCGCCCGTAGCGAGCGCGCCGATGGCGAGGACGATCGCGTTCGCGAGATCCTGGTCGGGCGCCAGCCAGCCGCGCGTCGCCAGGCCGCGCACCGCGTCGGCGCCGAGCCCGGTCTCCGCGAGCACCGCGCCGACGCCGAGGATGCCCGCGACGTAGAAGCCCGGGCGCAGGTTCACCTTGGCCTGCAGCTCCGACGGTGTGAGCACGCCGACGCGCGGCAACACGCAGAAGACCCCGGCTGCGAGCGCCACCCAGGCCGGCGCAATGCCGTGCACGGCGTCGGTCGCCCAGAGCGCGAGGGAGAAAGCCAGGAGTACTGCCAGCCGCCCCCGCCGCGGGTCGCCGTCGATGGTGGTGGCCTGGCCGATCGGCCGCGGCGCTGGCGCGGGGAACAGTCGGCCGAGGACGACGACGATGAGCGTCGCCTTGAGGAGCAGCAGCGTCGGTCCGTGGGCCCCGAGGAACTGGGCGTAGGTCAGGCGAACGCCGTGCAGCGCGTCGGCGGCGCCGACAAGGGCCACGGTCGGTACCGCAGCGGGCAGGATCGCGACCGCCGGATAATAGCTGGCGAGAACGGCCGCAAGGACCAAGCCTGTGAACCCTGGCGAGCCGTCATCGTAGCCGACCTCGCGGGCGAGCGCGGCGATGACGGGCACCAGCAGGATGACCCGTGTCATCGTGGAGGGAACCAGGAACGCAAGCGCGATCGCCATCACGACGGTGACCGCAAGGCAGCGCCCGTAGGACTGCGAGAGGAGAGGGCGAAAACGTTGCGCGAGGGCGCGGTCGAGACCGGTCGCCGCGACCGCGGCACCGATGATGAGACCGCCGAACACGAGCCAGACGGCCGCCGCGTGGAAGCCGGAAAAGACGACATCCGCGGGTGCCGCCTGGACAACCATCGCTGCCGCGAAGAAGGCGAGCGCGGTGACGTCCTCGGGCAGGATCGCCAGGGCCCAGAAGGCAATGGCGGTGAGCACGAGGACGACGGCGCGCCAATCCGCGGCGGCGAGCGCTGACGGCGGCATGGTCATCGCGAGGCCGGCCGCGACCACCAGGGCCGTTCCCACCAAGCTGCGCCAACCGACCGCCACGCATGCCTCCCCAAGGTTGGCACCTCACGTAGCGGGTCTTCCGGGCGGCGGCATCGCTTGGCCCCGCAGGGCGGCCATGCTAGCCGTCCGCTTCTGGACGGTTGCGTGCGCGGCTGACGGAGGATGGGATGGCGACGGTGCTGCAGCGAGCGGATGATCTCGCGGCGACGATGACCGAGATCGGGCGTCGTGCGCGGGCGGCAGCGGCGACCGTCGCCCGCGTGCCGCGCGGGGCCAAGGATGCGGCGCTGGTCGCGGCAGCGGCCGCTTTGCGCGCACGGACCGCGTCAATTCTGGCAGCCAATCGTCAGGATGTTGCCGCGGCCGAGCGCGAGGGCTTGGCATTGGCCATGGTCGACCGCCTGCGTTTGGACGCCACGCGTCTCGAGGCGATGGCGGCGGGACTCGAGGCTGTCGCCGGGCTTGATGATCCCGTCGGCCGCGTTCTCGCCGCGTGGGCCCAGCCGAACGGGCTCGCCATCGAGCGGGTGAGCACGCCGCTCGGTGTCGTCGGCGTGATCTACGAGAGCCGGCCCAACGTCACCGCGGATGCGGCGGCTCTCTGCCTCAAGGCGGGCAACGCGGCGATCCTCCGCGGCGGTTCGGAGAGCTTCGCCAGTGCTGGCGCCATCGTCGACGCGCTCCATGCGGGGCTCACCGAGGCGGACCTGCCGGTCGACGCCATCCAGCGGGTGCCGACGACCGACCGCGCCGCCGTCGGCCATCTCTTGGCGATGGATGCGTTCGTCGACGTCCTCGTGCCGCGCGGCGGTCGCTCGCTGGTGGAGCGCGTCCGTGCCGAGGCGCGGATGCCGGTCTTCAGCCATCTGGACGGCGTCTGCCATGTCTATCTGCACGCGGCCGCGGATCCGGCGATGGCCGAAGCGATCGCGGTCAACGCGAAGATGCGGCGGACCGGCATCTGCGGCGCGGCTGAGACCCTGCTCGTCGACCGCGCTGTCGCGTCGAGCCTCCTGCCGCCCGTGCTCGACGCGCTGCACGCGGCCGGTTGTGCTATTCGCGGTGACGCCATCGTCTGCGGGCTGGATCCCGCCGCTGCGCCGGCAGGCGACGCCGATTGGGCCGCGGAGTATCTCGACGCCGTCCTGGCCGTGAAGGTGGTCGAGAACCTCGACGCGGCGATCTCCCATATCAACCGCTGGGGCTCCCACCACACCGACAGCATCGTCACCGGTGACGATGCAGCCGCCGCACGGTTCCTTGCCGAGGTCGACAGCGCGATCGTCATGCACAACGC